>NZ_JBEPAA010000085.1:0-33442 GCF_040298365.1 Kitasatospora sp. NPDC001603 | reverse complement strand
CGGGGCGGGGCGGGGGGGCGTCGCGCCCGGGCGCGCCGGGGGGGAGGGGCGGCGGGCGGCGCGGGCCGCGCGGGGGCGGGGGCGGCGAGCTGGAGGTGGCCGTGGCCGTCGGGCAGCGCCGCGCGGGCGGGCGCGCCCGGGCCGGACCCGGGATCCGGCGGGGTGACCCGCAGGGTGGACTCGCCGATCCGCAGCAGGGCGCCGCCCTCCAGCGGGACGGCCTCCTCGGGCGGTCCGGGCGGGACGATCCGGCCGTCCAGGGTGGTGCCGTTGGTGGAGCCGAGGTCTCGCACGGTGACCCGGCCGTCCTCCCCGAGGTGCAGCGCGAGGTGGAGGCGGGAGACGTCGGGGTCGTCGAGCGGGACGTCGGCCTCGCCGGAGCGGCCGACCCGGATCTCCCGGCCGTGCAGGCGGTGCACGCCGCCGGCGTCGGGGCCGCCGACCACCCGCAGCTCGGCGGCGGCCGCGCCGTCGTCCGGGTCGTCGGCGGTCGGGTCGGGCTCGTTGAGGCTGAGGACGGCGCCGTCGAGCAGCGGGGGGTGGCCGAGCAGGGTGTGCTCGTCCACCCGGTGCGCCCCGGCGTACAGGTGTACATGGGTGGCGGCTCGTGGGCCGCGCACGCCCACGGCGCCCGCGAGGGCGCCCGCGAGGGAGCCGAGCGCGGTGCCGACGGGCGCGGTGACCAGCACGTCCACGTAGGGGATGGCGGAGCCGGCGGCTGCCGGGCCGCTGCGCGGTCGGAGGACGGTCAGCCGGATCTGCATCTCGCCCGCGGTCCCTTCTGCTGGTGCTGACGCCTGGTGCTGACGCTTGCTGCCCGGGCTGCCTGCGGTGGACGCCCCTGCGGGCGGCTGCGACGACGGTGGGCCACAAGAGTGGCGACTGTCATCCTGCCATCCGTCACCGACAGTCCGCGCACGGTACCGGATTTGACGATCTTGCGATCATCGCCATGGTGGGGGCGACGGAGGGTCAGGTCAACCGTCCCCCCGAACGCCCCGCCCGCCGGCCTCGGGGACCCCCCTAGGGGATGTCCCCCAGACCCGTCCGGAACCCTCGCCGGTCGCCCCGAAAACGTGAACGGACCCGGTTAGAGTGGCCGCAACACGGGCCCGGCAGGCTCACCGCACCTGCGGAGGAGCGCCCCGCGCGGGCGGCACGGCGAGGAGTGCGACAGGTGCGGCCAGTCGGCAGCAAGTATCTGCTTGAGGAGACCCTCGGACGGGGGGCCACCGGCACCGTCTGGCGCGGACGGGTCCGCGCGGATGTCGCGGTGCCCGGCAGCGAGCCCGGGCAGCCGGTGGCGATCAAGGTGCTGCGCGAGGAGCTCGCGGCCGACCCCGACGTGGTGATGCGCTTCCTGCGCGAGCGCTCGCTGCTGCTGCGGCTGACCCACCCCAACATCGTCAAGGTCCGCGACCTGGTGGTCGAGGGTGAGCTGCTGGCCCTGGTGATGGACCTGATCGAGGGCCCCGACCTGGCCCGCTACCTGCGCGGCAACGGTCCGTTCAGCCCGATCGCCGGCGCCCTGCTGATGGCCCAGGTCGCCGACGCGCTGGCGGCCAGCCACGCCGACGGCGTCGTCCACCGCGACCTCAAGCCGGCCAACGTGCTGCTCGCCTCCACCGTGGTGGACGGCACCGAGCAGATGCACCCGATGCTGACCGACTTCGGCATCGCCCGCCTCGCCGACTCTCCCGGCATCACCCGCACCCACGAGTTCGTCGGCACTCCGGCGTACGTCGCGCCCGAGTCCGCCGAGGGCCGCCCGCAGACCTCCGCGGTGGACGTCTACGGCGCCGGGATCATGCTGTACGAGCTGGTCACCGGTCGCCAGCCGTTCCAGGGCGACGGCCCGCTGCAGATCCTCCAGGCGCACCTCGCCCAGGAGCCGCAGCGGCCCTCCACCATGCCCGACCCGCTCTGGACGGTGATCGAGCGCTGCCTGCGCAAGGACCCGGCGCAGCGGCCGAGCGCCGTCGCGCTGGCCCGCGCGCTGCGGGTGGTCGCGGCCGGGGTCGGCGTGCACGCCTCCCCGGCGGCGGTGGACGCGGCGCTCGCGGTGGGCGCGCTGCTGCTGCCGGACCCGCAGCCGGCCGCCGTGCCGGGCAACCCGCCGGGCGTCCTGCCCGACGCCGCCGCGGGCGGGCCGGGTACGGAGGACCGGACCCAGGTGCTGCCGGCCGGCCAGCCGGGCGGGCAGCACTACGACCCGGCCGCCGCGACCCGGGTGATGGGAACCCAGCCGCCGCCGGCCGCCCCGTACGGCGCCGCGGACCGCACCCAGGTGATGCCGCCCACCCCGCCGGGACCGCCGCAGCCGGAGGCGCCGCACCCCTGGCAGAGCCAGCTGCGCGCCGCCCGCGACCGCAACCAGCAGACCGAGATCGGCTACTTCGACCCGGCGGACTTCGAGGCTCCCCCGGTCGCCCCGCCGCCCTACCAGGCCCGACCGGGCGGCCGACCCGACCAGGGCGGCCAGGGCGGTCAGCCCCGGCCGCAGGGCTACCCCCAGCAGCCGCCGCCGCGCGGCTACCAGCAGGCCCCGCCGCCCGGCTACGCCCAGCGCCCGCCGGTGGCCCCGCCGCCCTACCAGGCGGGGCAGGGGGGCCAGGCCCCCGGCGGCCGCCCGCAGCCGCCGGGCGGCTACAACCAGGCCCCGCAGCACAACCAGGCCCCGCAGCCCTACGGGCAGCAGCAGCCGCAGGCCGGCCCGCCCGGCGGCTACCAGGCCCCGCCGCCGCCCGCGCCGCAGCGCCGGGCGGAGCCGCCCGCCCCGCAGCGGCGGGAGCCCCCGCAGCGCCGCGAGGCACCGCCGGAGCCCGCCCGGCGGGAGGCCGCGCCGGCCCGCGAGCCGCGCCGGCGCAGCCGCAACCGGATGTACATCCCGGGCCTCGGCTGCCTCAAGGGCTGTCTGATGGTGCTGCTGGTGCTGGCCGTGGCGGCGGTGGCGCTGTGGAACTTCACGCCGCTCCCGCAGTACTGGGCCGACGTCCAGGACTGGTTCAGCCGTGCGAGCGACTGGGTGAGCAATATCGTCGGCAGCTCGAAGAACTGACCGCGGGGGCCCGGCGCCGTGCCAGGGGCCGGGCCCGGCGGCAACATTGACGCTTTATCGACAATCCACGAGATTTCTCGCCCGCCAGTGCCTGCCGAGCGCCCTCAGGCGGCCCGCGAAGGGCGTTCGGGCGCGTAGGTTGGTCGCTGTTGTCCCGCCCCACCGAGCGCACCGGACCCTCCCCCGCGCGCTCCCGCCGCCCACGGAGCAGCATTGGCACGCAAGATCGGCAGCCGCTACACCGTCCACCAGGTGATCGGCCGGGGTTCCGCCGGGACGGTCTGGCTCGGTGAGGGCCCGGACGGCCCGGTCGCGGTCAAGCTGCTGCGCGAGGACCTCGCCGCCGACCAGGTCCTGGTCGGCCGCTTCGTCCAGGAGCGCGCCGCGCTGACCAGCCTCGACCACCCCCGGGTGGTGGGCGTGCGCGACATGGTGGTCGACGGCAGCGACCTCGCCCTGGTGATGGAGCTGGTCCAGGGCACCGACCTGCGCTCCCGGCTGGAGCGCGACGGCGCGCTCGCCCCGCAGACCGCCGTCTCGGTCATCGCCGACGTCGCCGACGGCCTGGCCGCCGCGCACGCCGCCGGCATCGTCCACCGCGACGTCAAGCCGGAGAACGTCCTGCTCGACCTCGCCGCCGCGCCCGGCCCCGGCGGCGCCCCGCGCGCCAAGCTGACCGACTTCGGCGTGGCCCGCCTGGTCGACGCCCCGCGCCGGACCCGCGCCACCCGGATCATCGGCACCCCCGACTACCTCGCCCCCGAGATCATCGAGGGCCTGGAGCCGCGCGCCGCCGTCGACATCTACGCGCTCGCCACCGTGCTCTACGAGCTGCTGGCCGGCTCCACCCCGTTCGGCGGCGGCCACACCGGCGCCGTGCTGCGCCGCCACGTCACCGAGCAGGTGCCGCCCGTCCCCGGTCTGCCCGACGGCCTCTGGCGGATCATCGCCGAGTGCCTGGCCAAGGCCCCGGCCTCCCGGCTGCGCGCCGCCGAGCTGGCCACCCGGCTCCGCGAGCAGCTGCCCGCGCTGGCCGGACTGCCGGTGCTCGCCGTCCCGCAGCAGGGCCGGACCCCGGCCGAGGAGCAGCTGACCCCCGGCGAGGCGGTGTACGCCGAGGTGGACGCCGCCCCCGGCGCCCACAAGCGCCGCCGCGGCCCGGCCGTCCCGCTGGTGCCCGGGGTCGCCCCCGACTCCACCCGGGACACCCACACCAGCCTGCGCCGCCCCTCCGCGCAGGAGCTGGCCTCCTACGCCGCCGAGTCCCGGGCGCAGCGCACCGCCCCGGGCGCCGCCCACCGCCGGGACCGCCAGGCCCTGCTGCGCCGCCGCCGGCTGCTGGCCGTCCTGCTGGCCACCGTGCTGCTGCTGGCCGGTGCGGCCGCCGCCTGGACCGCCTTCGCCGCCACCGCGCCGGAGGGCGGGCAGGCGCCCCGCCCGGCCGTCCACTCCGCGCCGCCGCGGGCCCCGTAGGAGGCCCGGCGACCCCGGTGTCGCCAGGTGCCCCCCCGGAACCATTACCCTGGGTGCGTGGCAGCCGTCGATCCTTCCGAAGAGCTCAAGAACCTCGACACGACCATGGGGTCGATCGAGGCAGTCCTCGACCTGGACAAGATCCGGGCCGACATCGCGCGTCTGGAGGAGGAGGCAGCCGCCCCCGACCTGTGGGACGACCTCGCGAACGCGCAGAAGGTGACCAGCCGGCTCTCCTTCCTCCAGGGTGAACTGCGCCGCGTCGAAGGCCTGCGCAGCCGCATCGACGACCTGGGCGTCCTGTTCGAGCTCGCCGAGGCCGAGGACGACGCGGACACCCGCGTCGAGGCCGAGCAGGAGCTCGGGGTCGTCATGAAGGCGGTCGAGGAGCTGGAGGTCCGCACCCTCCTGTCCGGCGAGTACGACGCCCGCGAGGCGCTGATCAACATCCGCGCCGAGGCCGGTGGCGTGGACGCCGCCGACTTCGCCGAGCAGCTGATGCGGATGTACCTGCGCTGGGCCGAGCGGCACGGGTACCCCACCGAGGTGTACGACACCTCGTACGCGGAGGAGGCCGGCATCAAGTCCGCGACCTTCACCGTCAAGGCGCCCTACGCCTACGGCACCCTCTCGGTCGAGCAGGGCACCCACCGCCTGGTCCGCATCTCGCCCTTCGACAACCAGGGCCGCCGGCAGACCTCGTTCGCCGGTGTCGAGGTGCTCCCCGTCGTCGAGCAGTCCGACCACGTCGACATCGACGAGTCCGAGCTGCGGATCGACGTCTACCGCGCGTCCGGCCCCGGCGGCCAGGGCGTCAACACCACCGACTCGGCGGTGCGCATCACGCACCTCCCGACCGGCGTCGTGGTCTCCTGCCAGAACGAGCGCTCGCAGATCCAGAACAAGGCGTCCGCGATGAACGTCCTCCAGGCCAAGCTGCTGGAGCGGCGGCGCCAGGAGGAGCGGGCGGCCATGGACGCGCTGAAGGACAGCGGCAGCTCCTGGGGCAACCAGATGCGCTCCTACGTGCTGCACCCGTACCAGATGGTGAAGGACGTCCGCACCGAGTACGAGGTCGGCAACCCGCAGGGCGTGCTGGACGGCGACATCGACGGCTTCATCGAGGCCGGCATCCGCTGGCGCAAGCAGCGCGAGACCGCCGCGAACTGAGCGTGAACGACGGAAGGCCCCCGACGGAGATCTTGGAACCAAGGATCCGTCGGGGGCCTTCCGGCTGTCCGTCGTGGCTCAGGCCAGCGCCTGCCGGGCGATCAGTGCCACCGCGATCAGCCCGGCCAGCAGGGCCAGCAGCATCACGGGGGAGAGCGCGGCGAACGGGCCCTGCTGCTCCTGCAGCCGGGCCCGGTTGGCGCGGCACACGGGGCAGCGGCCATCGCTCACGCGGCCGTTGCAGTTGGCGCACACCAGATGGTCGCAGGTCATGCGATCTCCTCCTCGCTGCTACTGCCAACGCACCGGACGGGGCTTTGGTTCCTGTTCTTGCCCTGTGCGGGGGAGTGGCCGACCCCGGCCACCACCTCCACTCTGCCAGGTTCCGACCGTTCCGGCCCCCGGGCTGTGAGATGCCTCCAAATTTTCCGGGCATAACCGGACATTGTCTCCCAAGATGAGGTTTCCGTCCCGGACCGGCCCTGCGAGCCGGACGCCGGTTCGCGTATGGTCCCAAGCCGGGAGCGGCCCTTTCCGCTCCCGCCGCCCGCCCCCGGGCCGGGCGCCCGGGGTGGACCGACCGAGGACTGGCGCCGCCTAGGATGGCCTCCGTGATGCAGCCGTGATCAGATTCGACAACGTCTCCAAGACCTATCCCAAGCAGAACCGTCCCGCCCTGGACAACGTCTCGCTGGAGATCGAGAAGGGTGAGTTCGTCTTCCTGGTCGGTTCGTCCGGCTCGGGCAAGTCCACCTTCCTGCGCCTGTGCCTGCGCGAGGAGCGCCCCAGCACCGGCGAGGTGCACGTGATGGGCAAGGACCTGGGCAAGCTGTCCAACTGGAAGGTGCCGCACATGCGCCGCCAGCTGGGCACCGTCTTCCAGGACTTCCGCCTGCTGCCCAACAAGACGGTCGCGCAGAACGTGGCCTTCGCCCTCGAAGTGATCGGCAAGCCCAAGAGCGCCATCAACAAGGTGGTGCCCGAGGTGCTGGACCTGGTCGGCCTCGGCGGCAAGGAGGACCGCATGCCGGGCGAGCTCTCCGGTGGTGAGCAGCAGCGCGTGGCGATCGCCCGGGCGTTCGTGAACCGCCCGATGCTGCTGATCGCGGACGAGCCCACCGGCAACCTCGACCCGCAGAACTCGGTCGGCATCATGAAGCTGCTGGACCGGATCAACCGCACCGGCACCACGGTGCTGATGGCCACGCACGACCAGGCCATCGTCGACCAGATGCGCAAGCGCGTCATCGAACTCGACAAGGGGCTGCTGGTCCGCGACCAGGCCCGCGGCGTCTACGGGTACCAGCACTGATCCCGTAGGCCGCCGGCCCGTCTCGCCCGACCAGCCTCAGACCCTGGAGTTGTTACCCGCATGCGCGCCCAGTTCGTCCTGTCGGAGATCGGTGTGGGTCTCCGCCGCAACCTGACGATGACCATCGCGGTGGTCGTCAGTGTCGCGCTCTCCCTCGCCCTCGCCGGTGCCTCCCTGCTGGTTCGTGACCAGGTGAACTCCATGAAGGGGTACTGGTACGACAAGGTCGAGGTGAGCATCTACTTCTGCACCAAGGCGGATGCCCGCAACTCGCCGCAGTGCCAGGCGGGTGCGGCCACCGACCAGCAGATCGCCGACATCAAGACCCAGCTCGACAAGATGGACTCGGTCGTCCAGTCCTCCGTGTTCGAGGACTCCGCCGAGGCCTACAAGCACTGGAAGGAGATGAACCCGGACAACCCGCTCATCTCCGTCCTCGGCCCGGAGGCCATCCCGCAGTCCTGGCGGGTGAAGCTGAACGACCCGACCAAGTACGACGTCATCCAGAGCGCCTTCGCGGGCAAGCCCGGGGTGAAGTCGGTCGAGGACCAGCGCAAGATCCTGGAGAACCTGTTCGGCCTGCTGAACGGCCTCCAGACCGCGGCCTTCGTGATCATGGTGCTGATGCTCTTCGTCGCGTTGCTGCTGATCGTGAACACCGTCCGGGTGTCGGCGTTCAGCAGGCGGCGCGAGACCGGCATCATGCGCCTGGTCGGTGCCTCGAACTTCTACGTCCAGATGCCCTTCATCGCCGAGGCGGCGTTCGCCGCGCTGCTCGGCGCGGTGATGGCCTCCGGACTGCTGCTCGGCGGGCACTTCTTCGTCCACAGCTGGCTGGCCGAGCGGGTGCAGTTCATCCACTTCATCGGGCTCGGTTCGGTGCTGGCGGTGATACCGCTGCTGGTGGTGGTCGGTATGGGCATGGCCGGCATCGCGGCGTTCTTCACCCTGCGCAAGTACCTCAAGGTCTGACCCCGCACGGCCCCGACGGCCCCGGACGGCACTGCGCCGTCCGGGGCCGTCGGGGTTTCGCCGTCGGCCGATCCGGCCCACCGCCCCGCACGCTGCGCCTACACTCCGATGCCATGCCAGAAACTCCGCGCAGAGCACGTCAGGTGGTCACCCTCAGCCTGGTGTTCGGCGCCGTGCTGCTGGCCGGGGCCGCGACCGGTGCCTGGGGCGACCCGGCCGCGCCGCACCCGCGCCCCTCCGGCGACGCGGCTCCGGCCGCCGTCGCCACGGTCGGGGCCGGCCAGGACCCGGCCGGCGCGGCCCTCTCCGAGCAGCAGGCCGAGCACCTGATCGGCGCCACCGGCGACCGCTGGGGCGCCTACTACAGCGCGCGGGAGTACGCCGAGTTCAGCCAGGGCCTGGACGGCCGCTACCTCGGCGTGGGGCTCTCGGTCGGCCGCGGCCAGGACGGCGTCACCACCGTCTCCCAGGTGCTGCCGGCCGGTCCGGCCGCCGCCGCCGGGATCGCGGTGGGCGACCGGCTGCTGACGATCGACGCGGACCAGGCCGACCGGCTGCCGGTCACCGAGGTGGTCGCCCGGCTGCGCGGCCGCGAGGGCGAGCGCCAGGCCGGCTCCGAGGTGACCCTGACCGTCCGGCGCGGCGAGGGCGAGGTCCGCGAGGTCCGGCTGCGCCGGGCCCTGCTGGACAGTCAGCAGGTCGCGGTGGAGCGGCTGGACAAGGGGGTCGTGCGGATCACCGTGCGGGCCTTCACCAGCGGCGTCGCCGAGCAGGTGCGCGCCGCCGTGCACGGCGCCCACGGGGTGGTGCTCGACCTGCGGGGGAACTCCGGCGGGCTGGTCGAGGAGGCCGCCGGCACCGCCGCGGTCTTCCTGGACGGCGGCGCGGTCGGCTCCTACCAGGAGCGCGGCGGGACGCGCGAGCTGACCGCCCCGCCCGGCGGCGACCAGCGCACCCCGCTGGTGGTGCTGGTGGACGGCGGCACCATGAGCGCCGCCGAGCTGCTCACCGGCGCCCTCCAGGACCGCAGCCGGGCCGTCGTGGTGGGCGGCCGGACCTTCGGCAAGGGCACCGTCCAGCAGCCCAGCCGGCTGGCCGACGGCGCGGTGCTGGAGCTGACCGTCGGGCGCTACTACACCCCCGCCGGCCGCTCCCCGGAGGGCGTCGGCCTGGTGCCCGACGTGCCCGCGTCCGGCACCGAGGACGCCGGCGCGCTGGCCCTGCGGGTGCTCGCCGGCCTCGGCACCCGGACCTGAGGCACCGCGGGTAAAGGAGCTGCCCGCCACCGCGTCGAGGTGCGAGAATGGCGGCGCTATGGCAAAGGAAACCGGACACAAGCTGATCGCGCAGAACAAGAAGGCGCGACACGAGTACACCATCCTCGACACCTACGAGTGCGGTCTCGTGCTCACCGGCACCGAGGTCAAGTCACTGCGCGAGGGGCGGGCCAACCTGGTCGACGGCTATGCCTACATCCAGAACCACGAGGCCTGGATCGACAACGTCTTCATCCCCGAGTACACCCAGGGGACGTGGACCAACCACGCCGCGCGGCGCAAGCGCAAGCTGCTGCTGCACCGGCTGGAGATCCACAAGATCGAGGCGAAGGTCCGGGACGCGGGCCACACCCTGATCCCGCTCTCGCTGTACTTCAAGGACGGCCGGGTGAAGCTCGAACTGGCACTCGCCGTCGGCAAGAAGCTGTACGACAAGCGCCAGACGCTGCGGGAGAAGCAGGACACCCGCGAGACGGCCCGCGCCGTGGCCGCCGCCCGGCGGCGCCAGCAGTGACCCGGCGGCCACGTCGGAGTTAATCCGCTGGACCCTCGCAGGCCGCCTCGCGTAGTATGGCGCCAGCACCACGGACGGTTCGCCGTCCGAGTTGTTTCTCAACAAAACATGGGGATGATCGGTTTCGACAGGGGAAGTCGAAACAGGAGAAGCGAGCCGAGGAACGCGGCAATGATCTCGTTAACCATCTGTCGCAAACAAATAATCGCCAACTCTAAGCGCGATTCCCAGCAGTTCGCTCTCGCTGCCTAAATAGCACCGATAGCGCTTGGGTGTCAGACCGGGGAGTTCCCGACCCGGACCCTGGCATAATCTAGGGAACTCAACCGTCCACCCGGGCTGCGGGGGTGGAGGGGAAATCAAACAGCAGCTGGGCCTGTTGGCGGCTTGTCCGCGTGACCGCCAGGGCCGAGAAAATCACAGCGGACTGCGCTCGGAGAAGTCCTGAATCCACTCCACTGGACCCGGGTTCGATTCCCGGCATCTCCACCACCCCATGTTTGAAGATCGAAGGCCGCCCACCGCTCAGCGGGGGGCGGCCTTCGTGCGTCCCGGGCCCCGTCCGGAGCCTCCCGCGCCACATTCCGGCCCTGGTGCGGCGCGGGGGAGGGGTGGGGGCGTAGGATTTTCCGTCCGCTCGTTTCGCCGGGCCGGACCCCATCCATCGCAGGACGTACGTCAGGGGGCTTCTTGGGCGAGACCGGCTCCACCCAGTACTCCGCCGCAACCACCGAGGCCATGCAGAGCAACACGGACACCACCGCCGTCACCGATTCCGAGACCGTCCGCGAGCGCGAGATCGCCGGGGAACAGCGTCACCTCGACACGGTCTACCACCGCCTGGAGGAGAAGCTCGCCGAGGCCGAGTACATCCTGGAGGACGCCGCCAAGCGCGTGCAGGTCGGCACCCCCGGCGCGCTCGCCGAGCGCGACGCCCAGGTGTACCGAGCCGGCGCGCACCTCCAGCGGCTCAACAACGAATTCGAGGACTTCCTCTTCGGCCGGATCGACCTCCAGCAGGCCGACGCGCCGGAGGAGCACGGCATCCCCTCGGACACCCCGCTCGACCCGGCCGACCCGGCCGTCGCCGAGACCCTGCACATCGGCCGGCTCGGGGTGCTGGACGCCGAGTACGGCCCGCTGGTGATCGACTGGCGGGCGCCCGCGGCGGCGCCGTTCTACCGCGCCACGCCGCTGGAGCCGGGCCGGGTGGTCCGCCGCCGGGTGATCCGGTCCAAGGGCCGCCGGGTGATCGGGGTCGAGGACGACCTGCTCCGCCCCGACCTGACCCCCACCCTGGACGGCCGCGAGCTGGCCGTGGTCGGCGACGGCGCGCTGATGGCCTCGCTCGGCCGGGCCCGCAGCCACTCGATGCGCGACATCGTCTCGTCCATCCAGAAGGAGCAGGACGAGGTGATCCGCGCCGCCGCGGCCGGGGCCACCCTGGTCACCGGCGGTCCCGGCACCGGCAAGACCGCCGTCGCCCTGCACCGCGCCGCCTTCCTGCTCTACCAGGACCGCCGCCGCTACGCCGGGGGCATCCTGGTGGTCTCCCCGACCCCGCTGCTGGTCTCCTACACCGAGGGCGTGCTGCCCTCGCTCGGCGAGGAGGGGCAGGTCGCCGTCCGCGCGGTCGGCTCGCTGGTGGACGGCATCGAGGCGGGCACCTACGACACCCCGGAGGCGGCCCGGATCAAGGGCTCGGCCCGGATGACGCAGCTGCTGCGCCGGGCCGCCAGGGGCGCCCTGGAGCTGGGCGCGCCGCAGGAGCTCAAGGTGGTCGCCCGCGGCGAGGTGCTGCGGCTGGACGCCGGCCGGCTGAAGGCCGTCCGCGGCCACGTGATCGGCTCCGGCGGCACCCCGCTGAACCTGCTGCGCCCGCGCGCCCGCAGGCTGCTGCTGGACGCACTCTGGCAGGAGCTCACCCGGCACCTGCCCAGGCCCGCCGACCACTACGCCCGGGAGCAGCGCCAGGAGGAGAAGGAGTCCTTCGACGACTACGTCTCGGACGAGGCGCCGTTCCTGGACTTCCTGGACGCCTGGTGGCCCGCGCTGACCCCGCGTCGGGTGCTCGCCACGCTGAAGCAGAGCCGGCACACCAACCGGATCGCCCGTCGCGCCGTCACCCCGGAGGAGGCCAGGGTGCTGGCCGGCTCCTGGCGGCACCTGTCCGAGCGCGGCGAGGGCGCGCTGTCGGCGCACGACGTGGCGCTGGTGGACGAGCTCCAGGTGCTGCTCGGCGAGGCGGCCCGCCCGAGGGTCCGCGAGGTGGACGCGGTGGACCTGCTGAGCGGGCTGGACGAGGTCACCACCTTCGCCGACCGCAGCTCCAGACAGCGGGAGAAGGTGCCGGTGGAGCGCACCGAGTACGCGCACATCATCGTGGACGAGGCGCAGGACCTCACCCCGATGCAGTGGCGGATGATCGGGCGCCGCGCCCGGATGGCCACCTGGACGATCGTCGGCGACCCGGCGCAGTCCTCCTGGCCGTTCCCGCAGGAGGCGCAGGCCGCGCTGGACGAGGTGCTGGCCGGCAAGCCGCGCCGGCGGTTCACGCTGACCGTGAACTACCGCAACCCCGCGGAGATCGCCGAGGTCGCGGCCAAGGTGCTGGCGCTGGCGGCCCCGGGCACGCCCTCGCCGAGCGCGGTGCGTCACGTCGGCGTGGAGCCGCGCTTCGCGGCCGTCACCGATCCGTCGCCCCGGGCCTTCGGCGCGGCGGCCCGGGCGGAGCTGGAGCGGCTGCTGGCGGAGGTGGACGGCACCGTGGCGGTCGTCGTGCCGATGGACCGGCGGGCCGAGGCGGCCGGCTGGATCGAGGGCCTGGGCGCCCGCGCGGTGGCCCTGGGCAGCCTGGAGGCCAAGGGCCTGGAGTACGACGCCACCGTGGTGGCCGACCCGACCGGGATCGCCGGCGAGTCGGAGGCCGGTCTGCGGGTGCTCTACGTGGCCCTCACCCGGGCGACCCAGCGGCTGACGGTGCTCTCCGGTCCGGACGACCTGCCGGACGCGGCCGGGGTGCCGGCGCTGCTGCACGGCTGACCGACCGTCGCGTGCCGCGGGCACGAAGAAGGCCCCTCACCGGTGGTGAGGGGCCTTCAGACGTTGATGACACCGACCCGCCATGCTCGCCTCGCGGCAAGTGGTCCCTCGAAGGGACGAAGGTTGGGCCCGGGGGCTTGGATCGAGCCGGTGTCCCGTCCAATGTAACGCATCTGCCCGGGGAGGCAAGAAGTTGTCGAGTCCGCACACTCAATGAACGTTATTTCTGGCTTCGCCCTGGTAGGTGCGACGATCGAGGTCTAGCATGCGCAGGCGAAGGGCTTCAACATTCTGTTGAAGCAGCTGACGGACGGAAGAAGGAAACGTCGATGGCGACGGTGCCCAGTGTCTCCAACTCGATCACGGTGCGGCTGGAGGTCCCGGCCAGGGGCAACGCCGTCAGTGCGATCACCACGGCGGTCGAGTCCTCCGGCGGCTCGGTCACCGGCCTCGACGTGACCGCCTCCGGCCTGGAGGCCCTGCGGATCGACGTGACGGTGGCCGCGTCCTCGGTCGCGCACGGCGAGGAGATCGTCGAGAAGCTCCGCACCATCGACGGCGTGTCGATCGGCAAGGTCTCGGACCGCACCTTCCTGATGCACCTCGGCGGCAAGATCGAGATGTCCTCGAAGCTCCCGATCCGCAACCGTGACGACCTGAGCATGATCTACACCCCGGGTGTCGCCCGGGTCTGCATGGCGATCGCCGAGAACCCCGAGGACGCCCGCCGCCTGACCATCAAGCGCAACAGCGTCGCCGTGGTCACCGACGGCTCCGCGGTGCTGGGCCTGGGCAACATCGGCCCGGCGGCCGCGCTGCCGGTGATGGAGGGCAAGGCGGCCCTGTTCAAGCGCTTCGCCGGCATCGACGCCTGGCCGATCTGCCTGGACACCCAGGACACCGACGAGATCGTGGCCATCGTCAAGGCGATCGCCCCCGGCTTCGCCGGCATCAACCTGGAGGACATCTCCGCGCCGCGCTGCTTCGAGATCGAGGCCCGGCTGCGCGAGGCCCTGGACATCCCGGTCTTCCACGACGACCAGCACGGCACCGCGATCGTGGTGCTGGCGGCGCTGACCAACGCGCTCAAGGTGGTCGGCAAGGAGATCGGCGACATCCGGGTGGTGATGTCGGGCGCCGGCGCCGCCGGCACCGCGATCCTCAAGCTGCTGCTGGCGGCCGGCGTCGAGCACGCCACCGTCGCGGACGTGCTGGGCGTGGTCCACCAGGGCCGTGAGGACCTCAACGACTCGCTGCGCTGGATCGCCGAGCACACCAACCGCTCGGGTCGCACCGGCAGCCTCAAGGAGGCCGTGGCGGGCGCCGACGTCTTCATCGGCGTCTCGGCCCCGAACGTGCTGGACGGCGACGACCTGGCCACCATGGCCGAGGACGCGATCGTCTTCGCGCTGGCCAACCCGGACCCGGAGGTCGACCCGGCGATCGCCCGCCAGACCGCCGCGGTGGTCGCCACCGGCCGCAGCGACTTCCCGAACCAGATCAACAACGTGCTGGTCTTCCCGGGTGTCTTCCGCGGCCTGCTGGACGCGCAGAGCCGGACCGTCAACACCGAGATGATGATCGCCGCCGCCCGCGCGCTGGCCACCACCGTCGCGGACGACGAGCTGAACGCCAACTACATCATCCCGAGCGTCTTCCACAAGGACGTCGCCAAGACCGTGGCCGCCGCGGTCCGGGACGCCGCCCTGGCCGGCCCCCAGGAGGAGCAGGCGCCGTCCCGGCCGACCCCGGGCATCGTCGGCACGCTCGACACCTCGTCCTTCCCCGTCTTCAAGCTCTGATGGCGGTACGCGACAGGTGTCGCGGATCGGTCAAATGACCGATTAGCGTCCTTACCCGCCCAAGCCCGCCCCGAACCCTTGCGACACAAGGGCGAGGGGCGTGTTTGGGCTTGTCGGGCCTAGGGCGTACGGTAGCCCTGCACGGGGCAGGCGTGTCCGACAAGTACGGAACGTCCCCCTGGTCTTCCGGCGCGTCGTCCCGACCGCCGCCCGCGCCCGGTCCGCCGGAGCCGACGGAGCGTCACACCTCCGGCGGGCGGGCTTTGTTCGGGTGGCACGGCCGGGGCCCGATTGGCTTTCTCGGGGCCGGTCGGGGCAGGATTCGTATCCAGGCAGGCAGACGGGCCGTCGACGGCACCGGCCGCGGCACAGGGCGCGAACCCGGCCTGCGACCACGCATTGCCTGAATGAGCACTGTGTGCGGACCTGCGGCCTGTCCGGGTGCCCCCGGAGGGGAGCACCGATGGGCCCCCGCACACCGCAAGCGAACAGACCACAGGAGTACACATGAACCGCAGTGAGCTGGTGGCCGCGCTGTCCGAGCGCGCCGAGGTGACCCGCAAGGACGCCGACGCCGTTCTGGCCGCCTTCGCCGAGATCGTCGGCGAGGTCGTCGCCAAGGGCGACGAGAAGGTCACCATCCCCGGTTTCCTGACCTTCGAGCGCACCCACCGCGCTGCCCGCACCGCCCGCAACCCGCAGACCGGTGAGCCGATCCAGATCGCGGCCGGCTACAGCGCCAAGGTGAGCGCGGGCTCCAAGCTCAAGGAAGCCGCCAAGGGCGCCTGAGCAACCCCTTGAACGCCGAGAGGCCGGGTTCCCTTCGGGGAGCCCGGCCTCTCGCCGTGCGGCCGGGCTCCCCGAAGGGAACCCGGCTCCGGGTCAGGCGGTGACCAGCCGCTCGTTGGGCAGCTCGACGTGGGCGCCCAGGTCGCGCAGCTTCTCCATGAAGTTCTCGTAGCCGCGGTTGATCAGGTCGATGCCGTGCACGGTCGAGGTGCCCTCGGCCGCCAGCGCCGCGATCAGGTACGAGAAGCCGCCGCGCAGGTCCGGGATGACCAGCTCGGAGCCCATCAGCTTGGACGGGCCGGAGACGACCGCGGAGTGCAGGAAGTTGCGGGCGCCGAAGCGGCACGGGGTGGCGCCCAGGCACTCGCGGTAGAGCTGGATGTGCGCGCCCATCTGGTTCAGCGCCCCGGTGAAGCCCAGCCGCGACTCGTACACCGTCTCGTGCACGATGGACAGGCCGGTCGCCTGGGTCAGCGCGACGACCAGCGGCTGCTGCCAGTCGGTCTGGAAGCCGGGGTGCACGTCGGTCTCCAGGGCGATCGCCTTGAGCTCGCCGCCCGGGTGCCAGAACCGGATGCCCTCGTCGTCCACCTCGAAGGCGCCACCGACCTTACGGAAGGTGTTGAGGAAGGTCATCATCTCCAGCTGGCGGGCGCCGCGGACGTAGATGTCGCCCTTGGTGGCCAGCGCCGCGCAGGCCCAGGAGGCGGACTCCAGGCGGTCCGGCAGGGCGCGGTGGTTGTAGCCGGAGAGCTCGTCCACACCGGTGATCAGGATGGTCCGGTCGGTGCCCATGGTGATGATCGCGCCCATCTTCTGCAGCACGCAGATGAGGTCGACGATCTCGGGCTCCACGGCCGCGTTGCGCAGCTCGGTGACGCCCTCGCAGAGGACGGCGGTGAGCAGCACCTGCTCGGTCGCGCCGACCGAGGGGTAGGGCAGCTCGATCCGGGTGCCGCGCAGCCGCTGCGGGGCCACCAGGTAGGTGCCCTGCGGGTGCTTCTCGATGCTGGCGCCGAACTGGCGCAGCACCTCGAAGTGGAAGTCGACCGGGCGGCCGCCGATGTCGCAGCCGCCGAGGCCGGGGATGAAGGCGTGGCCGAGGCGGTGCAGCAGCGGGCCGCAGAAGAGGATCGGGATGCGCGAGGAGCCGGCGTGCGCGTCGATGTCGGCGACGTTGGCACTCTCCACGTGGGAGGGGTCGAGGATCAGCTCGCCGTCCTCGTCACCGGTGCGCACGGTGACCCCGTGCAGCTGGAGCAGGCCGCGGACCACCTTGACGTCGCGGATGTCCGGGACGTTGCGCAGTCTGCTGGGGCCCTGCCCGAGGAGGGCGGCGACCATGGCCTTGGGGACCAGGTTCTTCGCACCGCGGACGCGGATCTCGCCTTCGAGCGGGTTTCCGCCGTGGACCAGCAGGACGTCGTCGGTCATCGTTCTCGCAATCCGGGGTGCCAGAGGAGTGGGTGCGGCTCCGGGTCGGAGCCGGGCGGTGGACCGGTCGTACGGGCGCGCTCGGGCCCCCGGCGTGACCGAGTCGGCACCGCATAAGGGCGTCCACCATCAGTAGATGGTAGTAGGCGTATCGGTGGTTCCCGTCTGCCTCTCCCGCTGATGGTGCTCCCGCCCGGGGGTGTCGCGCCCGCCGGTGCGTCCGTACGGGTGTTCGCGCCGCCGTCCGCGGCGGGTGGCGGGCCCTCGCCGGCCGGCTTCGCGTCGAGGTGTCCGGCCCCGGTGGTTCTGCGGGATCATGTGAGACATGACGGCGGCCCATACGCACGGAGGCCGGTCGCACACCGGCCGATTGCTCGTCGCTACGCCCGTGCTCACCGATCCGAACTTCGCCCGGGCGGTGGTGCTCCTCCTCGACCACGACGCCGAGGGGGCGCTCGGTGTGGTCCTCAACCGGCCGACGCCGGTCGAGGTGGGCAGCGTGCTGGACGGCTGGGGCGGTCTCGTCGGGCACCCCGCCGTGGTGTTCCAGGGCGGCCCGGTGGCGCTGGACTCCGCGCTCGGCCTGGCGGTGGCACCGGGGGAGCCGGAGACCGTGGAGCCGCTCGGCTGGCGCCGGGTGCACGGGGCGATCGGCCTGGTGGACCTGGAGGCGCCGCCCGAGGTGCTGGCCGGTGAGCTCGGCGGCCTGCGGATCTTCGCCGGGTACGCGGGCTGGTCGCCGGGGCAGCTGGAGGCGGAGCTGGGCACCGGGGCCTGGTACCTGGTCGACTGCGAGCCGGGGGACATCTCCAGCCCCGAGCCGGAGCGGCTGTGGCGCGCCGTGCTGCGCCGCCAGCGCGGCCCGTTGGCGCTGCTCGCGACGTACCCGGACGACCCCACGCTGAACTGACCCGAGGGCCGGCCGGCGGGCCGGTCCGCGCCGCCCGCGGCGGCCCCGCGGGCGCGGCCGCCGGCACGACACTGGCCCGGTTTCCCGGGGCGCCCATAGACTTGGCACCTATGAGCACTCTTGAGCCCGAGCGCGGCCTCGGCACCGGCACCCTGGTCGAGCCCGTCCCCCAGGTGTCCCACGGGGACGGCGACCACGAGCGCTTCGCGCACTACGTCCAGAAGGACAAGATCATGGAGAGCGCGCTCTCCGGGTCTCCCGTGGTGGCGCTCTGCGGCAAGGTCTGGGTGCCCGGGCGAGACCCGAAGAAGTACCCGGTCTGCCCGATGTGCAAGGAGATCTACGACGGCATCGGCAAGCCCCAGGACGGCAAGGGCGGCGACGACAAGTAGCCCGGCCGCCTGGCCCGGCCGGGTCGCCCGGTCCGGGACGGCGCCGACCCCTCCGCACGGCACCGTTGCGCACAGCGCTGTTCCGCACGGCGCTGTTCTGCACGGTGCCGTTTTGCACTGTGCGGCATTGTGCAAAGTGGTCTATGCCAATTGACCGGGCCGGGGGCAGGATGGCGGAATGGACCTCATTCCCGCCCCCTTGAGTTCCGTCCGCCTCCAGGACCAGGACTTCCCCCTCGACCGCTCCACCACCCTGACCGCGCCGCCGGAGCTGTCCGGGGCCGAGCGGTGGCTGCGCACCGCGCTGACCGCCGCCACCGGACTGCCGCTCGGTCCCGGGCGGCCCGGCGAGGGCATCGAACTGGTCCACGACGCGGCGCTGGCCGGTGAGGCGTACCGGCTCTCGGTGCGCCCCGGCCGCGCCGTGGTCACCGCCGGCGGCCCGGCCGGCGCGCTCTGGGGCGCGCAGACCCTGCGCCGCCTGCTCGGCCCGGACGCCTACCGCCGGGCGCCGCTGCGCGACAACGGGTGGGTGCTGCCCGGCGTCGACATCGAGGACGCCCCCCGCTTCGGCTGGCGCGGCGCGCTGCTGGACGTCGCCCGCCACTTCCTGCCCAAGTCCGACGTGCTGCGCTTCATCGACCAGCTCTCCGCGCACAAGCTCAACGTGCTCCACCTGCACCTGACCGACGACCAGGGCTGGCGGGTGGAGATCAAGCGCTACCCGAAGCTCACCGAGCTGGCCTCCTGGCGCGAGCGCTCGATGGTCGGCTACCGCTCCGCCCAGCGCCGGGACGACCGCCCGCACGGCGGCTTCTACACCCAGGACGACCTGCGCGAGATCGTCGCGTACGCCGCCGAACGGGCGATCACCGTCGTCCCGGAGATCGACCTTCCGGGGCACTCCCAGGCCGCCATCTCCGCCTACCCCGAGCTGGGCAACACCGACGTGGTGGACACCGCCGCCCTCGGCGTGTGGACGGACTGGGGCGTCAGTCACAACGTGCTCAACCCCTCCGAGGCCACCGTCCGCTTCTTCGAGGGGGTGCTGGAGGAGGTCCTGGAGCTCTTCCCGTCGGAGTTCGTCCACCTGGGCGGCGACGAGTGCCCGAAGGAGCAGTGGAAGGACAGTGCCGCGGCCCAGGAGCGGATCCAGGAGCTCGGGCTGAGCAACGAGGACGAGCTGCAGAGCTGGGTGATCCGGCACTTCGACCGCTGGCTGGCCGAGCGCGGGCGCCGGCTGATCGGCTGGGACGAGATCCTGGAGGGCGGGCTGGCGCCCGGTGCGGCGGTCTCCTCCTGGCGCGGCTACGGGGGCGGGATCGCCGCCGCGCAGGCCGGGCACGACGTGGTGATGTGCCCCGAGCAGCACGTGTACCTGGACCACCGGCAGGCCCCGGGCGAGGACGAGCCGGTCCCGGTCGGCTTCGTCCGCACCCTGGAGGACGTGTACCGCTTCGAGCCGGTGCCGGCGCAGCTCGACGAGGCCGCGGCGCGCCGGGTGATCGGCACCCAGGCCAACCTGTGGAGCGAGTTCATGGACAGCGCCCGGGACGTCGACTACCGGGCCTTCCCCCGGCTCGCGGCCTTCTCGGAGGTGGCCTGGTCCGCGCTGCCCGCCGACCCGGCCGAGCGCGACTACGCGGGCTTCGAGCGGCGGATGGAGTCGCACCGGGCCGTGCTGGACGCGCTCGGCGTCGAGTACCGCCCGGTCGACGGGCCGCACCCCTGGCAGCGCCGGCCCGGGGTGGCAGGCCGTCCGATCGAGGGTGCGCCGCCGGCGGTCTGACCACGATCGGCCACCGGGCTCCATGGCGACCGGGAACTTCTGAGTGGTCATCCGACGTCAAGAACAGATGAACATCTGCTCCGGTCCGGTTTCGGGCCGGAGCAGATACCGCCCGGTATGCGTCCCAATCGGGCAGTTCCGTTCGCCCGTCCCGAAATGATCATCGAGCATTGTGTGCCAGAGTTGCCCAACCCGGCCCGATCGCCCGTACCCTACGGGCCAGGCCGGGCTGCCGACGCGGACACCCCGGCCGAGGGCCGCGGGCGGCAGGCGATCGATGAGCAAGTGGAGCACGGTGGGACCCAGGTGAACCGGACGATCATGCTGCCGGCCTCCCTCGACGAGGCCGTCGACGCGCTGGCCGCCACCCCGGCCGCGGTGCCGGTGGCCGGCGCCACCGACCTGATGGAGGCCGTCAACGCCGGGCGGTTGCGCCCCGCGGCCCTGATCGGCCTCGGCCGGATCACCGAGCTGCGCGGCTGGCGCTACGAGGACGGCGGCACCGCCGTGCTCGGCGCCGGGCTCACCCACGCCCGGATGGACCGCCCCGACTTCGCGGCCCTCATCCCCGCCCTGGCCGACGCGGCCCGGACCGCGGGGCCCCCGCAGGTGCGCAACGTCGGCACCCTCGGCGGCAACATCGTCACCGCCGCGCCGGCCGGCGACACCCTCCCGGTGCTGGCCGCGCTGGAGGCCACCGCGACCCTCGCCCGGGCCGGCGCCACCCGCGAGGTCCCGGTCAGCCACCTGCTCACCGGCCTCGACCCGCTGCGCCCCGGCGAGCTGCTCACCTGGGTGCGCGTCCCGCTGCTGCACGCCCCGCAGGTCTTCCTCAAGGCCACCGGCCGCAGCGGCCCGGCCCGCGCCACCGCCTCCGTCGCGCTCGTCCTCGACCCCGCCCGGCGCGCCGTGCGCTGCGCCGTCGGGGCCGTCGCCCCGGTGCCGCTGCGCCCGCTGGAGGCCGAGGCCTGGGTGGCCGGCTGCATCGACTGGGACGGCAGCCGCGAGATCGACCCCACCGCGACGGCCGCCTTCGGCGAGTACGTGGCCGCCGCGTGCGTACCCGACAGCTACGGCGCCGAGGGCGCCTGGGAGGCCGTGACCGAGGGGCCGAGCGCGGCCGCCGTTCGGCTGCGGCGTACCGTATCGGTGCTGGCCCGCCGGGCACTGGGAAGGGCGCTGAAGTGACCACTGACCCCATCGGAACCCTCGACGCCGGCCCGTTCGACCACGCGCCGCAGGTCAGCCGCGAGCTGCGCCCCTGCGCCTCGTACACCCTGCGGGTCAACGGTTTCGAACGGCCCGTCACCGACGCCTGGATCGGCGAGAGCCTGCTGTACGTGCTGCGCGAGCGGCTCGGGCTGGCCGGCGCCAAGGACGGCTGCGAGCAGGGCGAGTGCGGCGCCTGCTCGGTCCAGGTGGACGGCCAGCTGGTGGCCGGCTGCCTGGTGCCCGCCGCGCTGGCCGCGGACAGCGAGATCAACACCGTCGAGGGCCTCTCGGCCGGCGGCGGCGCCAGCGAGGTCCAGCAGGCGCTGGCCGAGTCCGGCGCGGTGCAGTGCGGCTACTGCACGCCCGGCATGGCGATGGCCGTGCACGACCTGCTCCAGCGCAACCACCGGCCCACCGAGGTCGAGGCCCGCCAGGCGCTCTGCGGCAACCTCTGCCGCTGCACCGGCTACCGGGGCGTGCTGGCCGCGGTGCAGTCCGTCGCCGACGCCCGCGCCCTGGAGGCCGAGGAGGCGGAGGAGGCCCACGCGGCGGCCGCCGGGGCGGCCGCGCCCGCCGGCGACGCCCCCGCAGGCGGGACACCGGCGCCCGAGCCGGCCGCCCGGGCCGCCGACCTGCCGGTCTACACCGACGCCGACGCCTGGATCGAGCACGTCCCGCAGTCGCACGCCTCGCAACCGCACGCCCCGCAGTCGCCCGTCGAGGAGGCCCCGGCCACCGGCGGGGCGGGCCCGGGCGTGCCCTACGGCAGCCCCGACGGCCACGGCGGCTACGACACCGGCGTGTACGACACCGCGGTGCTCACCCCCGTCACCGGCATCCCCGCCCAGGCGGCCGGCGAGGGGCAGGGCTACTACCCGCCGCAGGGCTACCCCGAGCAGCAGCCCTACCAGGGCGCCCCCGCACCCGGTGGCTACCTGCCCGGCGGCTACCCGGACGGGGGCTACCCGCAGCAGTCCGGCTACGACGCCTCCCCGTACGACGGCCCGGTCTACGAGCAGACCCCGGCGCACGGCATCCCGGCCCCCGGCGGCGGGTTCGACGGCACGGCCCCGAACGGGGCCGGGTACGACGGCACGCCCGCCCACGGCACGCCGTACGCGCACACGCCCCCGCACGGGGTCCCGGTCGAGGGCGTCGCCCCCTCCGGCGTCCCGTACGGTGCCACCCCCGCCCACGGCATCCGGCTCCCCGAGGACGACCACGCATCATGACGTCGCCTACCGACATCGGCGCAGCACCCCAGCAGGACGGCGACGAGGGCGGCGCACGGGAGCCGTTCGGGCTGGGCAGCTCCCCGCTGCGCAGCGACGCCCTGCCGAAGGCGCTCGGCATCTACCCGTACGCCGCCGACCTCTGGGCCGAGGGCCTGCTCTGGGGCGCGGTGCTGCGCTCCCCGCACCCGCACGCCCGGATCAGGGGCATCGACACCTCGGCCGCGCTCGCGCTGCCGGGCGTGCACGCGGTGGTCACCTCCGCCGACCTGCCGCCCGGGCCGGACGGCACCCCCGACGGCGCCCCGGCCGGGCCGATCATCGCGGACCGGCCGGTGCTGGCCGCCGGTGTGGTGCGCCACCACGGCGAGCCGGTCGCCGCGGTCGCCGCCGACCACCCGGACACCGCCCGGCTGGCGGTCGGTCTGATCACCGTCGAGTACGAGCCGCTGGAGGCGGTGACCGATCCCGAGCAGGCCTTCACCGCCGGCCCGCTGCACCCGGACGGCAACCTCTTCCGGCACCTGCCGCTGCGCACCGGGGACCCGGACGCGGCCGGCGAGGTCATCGTCGAGGGCCTCTACCAGGTCGGCCGCCAGGACCCGGCGCCGCTCGGCGCGGAGGCCGGTCTGGCCGTGCCGCGCCCGGACGGCGGCGTCGAACTGCACCTGTCGTCCACCGACCCGCACGGCGACCGCGACCGCACCGCCGCCTGCCTCGGCCTGGAGCCGGACCGGGTCCGACTGGTGGTCACCGGCGTGCCCGGCGCCACCTCGGACCGCGAGGACCTCTCCTTCCAGGTGACCCTGGCGCTGCTGGCGCTGCGCACCGGCCGCCCGGTGAAGATGACCCTCACCCGCGAGGAGTCGTTCCACACCCACACCTCCCGCCACCCGGCGCTGCTGCGCTACCGCCACCACGCCGACGCCGAGGGCAAGCTGGTCAAGGTGGAGGCGCAGATCCTGCTGGACGGCGGCGCCTACGCGGACGTCTCGGCCGAGGCGCTGGCCGCCGCCACCGCCTTCTCGGTCGGGCCCTACGTCTGCCCGAACGTCTTCGTGGACGCCTGGGCGGTGCGCACCAACAACCCGCCGGCCGGCCGGATGCGCGGCGAGGGCGCCCTGCAGGCCTGCTTCGCCTACGAGTCGCAGCTGGACCAGCTGGCGGCCCGGGTCGGCGTGGACCCGGTGGAGATCCGCCGGCGAAACGCGATGGCGACCGGAGACCCGATGCCCACCGGACAGGCCGTCACCTGCCCCGCGCCGGTGGCCGCGCTGCTGGAGGCCGTCGCCGAGGAGCCGCTGCCCCCGCTGCCGGTGGACGACCCGGACGCCGAGTGGCTGCTGCCGGGCGGGCCCGGCGGGGCCGGCGACCCGGCGGCGGTGCGCCGCGGCATCGGCTACGCGGTCGGCATGGTGCACATGCTGGGCGCCGAGGGCGAGGACGAGGTCTCCACCGCGACGGTGCGGGTCAGCGGCGACCACGCCACGGTGATCTGCGCCGCCGTCGACTCCGGCCAGGGCTTCGCCACCCTGGCGCGGCAGATCGTGCAGTCGGTGCTGGGGATCAACGAGGTCTACATCGCACCGGCCGACAGCGACCAGTCGATCGCCGGGCCCGCCGCCCGCGGCCGGCACACCTGGGTCTCCGGCGGCGCGGTCGAGCGGGCCGCGCTGATGGTCCGCCACCAGCTGCTCCAGCCGATCGCCGCCGACTTCGGGATGTCGGTCGAGCTGCTGCAGATCTCCGACGGCAAGATCACCTCCTACGACGGCGTGCTCGGTATGCCGGTCGCCGAGGCGCTGGAGGGCAAGGAGCTCTGGGCGACCGCGCAGTGCCGCCCGCACCCGACCGAGCCGCTGGACGAGGCCGGGCACGGTGACGCCTTCGTCTCCATCGCGTTCTGCGCGATGCGCGCGGTGGTGGACGTGGACATCGAGCTGGGCGCGGTCCGGGTGGTGGACGTGACGGTGGCCCAGGACGTCGGCCGGGCGCTCAACCCGCGTCAGATCGAGGACCGGATCGAGGCGGGCGTGGCCCAGGGCGTCGGGCTGGCGCTGCTGGAGGACCTGCGTACCGAGGGCGGCCTGCTGCTGAACCCCTCGCTCACCGGCTACCGGCTGCCGACCGCCCTGGACACCCCGGAGGTCCGGATCGCCGCCCTGGTCGAGGAGCGCGACGTGGTCGCCACCTTCGGTGCCAAGGCGGTCAGCGCGGCCCCCGCGGTGGTCGCCCCGGCCGCCGTGGCCGCCGCAGTCCGGGCCGCGACCGGCCTGCCGGTCGGGCGGCTGCCGATCCGGCCCGAGGACGCCGTCGCCGGCTGACCGCGGGGCGGGGCAGCCGCCCCGCCCCCGGGGTGAATTCCGGGGGCCCGGGATATCCGGCCGGGAGAATGCCGAACAGCCGGTCCGCGAATTCTTCGCGGACCGGCGCATTCATTTCGGTGGAGGCCATGACGGGAATCGAACCCGTGTAAACCGCTTTGCAGGCGGTTCCCTAAACCACTCGGGCACACGGCCGTGGGAGGAGCTGTTCCGCAGATGCGCTCAGGCGTGGCGGCAACAGCGACAGGCGCGACAACACCGGGGAGCCGCGGCACAGGCGCGGGGCGCGAGAAGGGCCACCGTCTTCCTGTTCATTGCCGACTCCTGTCGTCGTTCGCCGTGTTGGTGAATTCATCTTGGCGGAATGGCGGGCGGCCCGTCAATGTCCTTGTGTAAATTCTGTGTGGCGGGTCGTGCTATCGTCGAAAGCAGGTGGCCGGACTCCGGCCACTCCGGACGAGCGCGTCGTACCCGGTGACGACAAGACGGCGCAGCACAGCGGCAACCCGGCCGCTGCTGACTGCGGAGGTCCCTCGTCATGGCATGGCTCGTTCTCATCGTCTCCGGTGTCCTGGAGACCGTCTGGGCGGTGGCCCTGGACTCGTCCAAGGGCTTCTCCCGGCTCGTCCCCACCGTGGTCTTCGCCGTCGCGCTGGCGCTCAGCATGGGCGGTCTGGCGTACGCGATGCGCTCCATCCCGATCGGCACCGGCTACGCGGTCTGGGTCGGCATCGGCGCGGTCGGTACGGCGCTCTACGGCATGGCCGTCCTGGGGGACGCGGTCACCGCGGCGCGGATCGGCTGCCTGCTGCTGATCGTCTCCGGCGTGGTGGGCCTCAAGGTGCTGCACTGAGCCGGTCGCCCCGCGGGCCGGGGCCCCGGTCCTAGGCCCTGCGGACCACGCGGAACCGGTCCACCGGTCAGGGGTCATGGTGCACTACGGGCCTTACGATATGACCCATGACCACAGCCTCCGCCACCTCGGTCGACTCCGGCCCGACACCCCCCGACGAGACCGACCCCGGTGGCGGCGTGCTGACCGGCCGCTACCGGGCGCTGACCCTGGGGATCGTCTCGGTGGTCCTGCTGCTCGCCTTCGAGGCGACCGCCGTCAACACCGCGATGCCGGTGGCGGCCCGCCAGCTGGACGGGCTCCCGCTGTACGCCTTCGCCTTCTCCGGGTACTTCACCACCACGCTGTTCGCCCTGGTGGTCTCCGGCCAGTGGTGCGACCGGCGGGGGCCGCTGCGACCCCTGTTCACCGGCATCGCGGTGTTCGGGGCCGGTCTGGTGGTGGCCGGGGCGGCGCCCGGCATGTGGGTCTTCGTGGCCGGCCGGGCGATCCAGGGCCTGGGCGGCGGGCTGGTGATCGTCGCGCTGTACGTGGTGGTCGGCCGGGCCTACCCGGAGCGGCTGCGGCCGTCGGTGTTCGCGGCCTTCTCCTCGGCCTGGGTGCTGCCCTCGATCGTCGGCCCGGTGGTCTCCGGCGCCGTCACCGACCACCTGGGCTGGCGCTGGGTGTTCCTCGCCGTCCCGGTGCTGATCCTGCTGCCGCTCGCGGTGATGGGGCCGGCGCTGCGCCGCTCCGAGCGCGAGCAGCCGGTGCTGAAGGGCGCGGATTTCGACCGCCGCCGGAGCAGGATGGCCGCGATGGCGGCGCTGGGCGCCGGCCTGCTGCAGTACGCCGGCCAGCGGCTGGACCTGATCGGGCTGCTCCCGGCGTTCGCGGGGGTGGCGCTGCTGGTGCCCGCCGTCCTGGGGCTGCTCCCGGCCGGGACGCTGCGGGCCGCGCGCGGGCTGCCGACGGTGATCCTGCTGCGCGGCGTGGCCGCCGGGGCGTTCTTCGCGGCGGAGGCGTTCATCCCGCTGATGATGGTGACCCAGCGCGGCCTGTCGCCGACGCTGGCCGGTCTGACCCTGACCAGCGGCGGTCTCTCCTGGGCGCTCGGCTCCTGGCTGCAGGGCCGGCCGGGCGCGGAGCCGTACCGGGAGGCGATGATCCGCTGGGGTTTCCTGCTGACGGCGGTGGCGATCGCGGGGGCGGCGCTGGTGCTGGTCCCGGCGGTGCCGGCCTGGGTGGCGGCGGCGGCCTGGGGTGTCGGCGGGATCGGGATGGGGCTGACGGTGGCGAGCGTCAGCGTGCTGATGATGAAGCTGTCGACGCCCGAGGACGCCGGGGCCAACTCCGCCTCGCTGCAGATGAGCGACGCGCTCGGCAACGTCCTGCTGGTGGGGCTGTCCGGGGTGCTCTTCTCGGCGCTGGGCGGCGGCTCGGTGGCCGCCGCCCACGGGGGCGCCGAGGGCTCCGGTTCGGTCGGCGCGTTCACCGTGATCTTCCTGACCATGACGGGCGTGGCGCTGGTGGGCGCGCTGCTCGGCGGCCGGGTCCGGAGGACGGCGTAGCGTCAGCCGGCGGCGGCACCGGCCGGCGCGGGGGAGCCGAGGAAGGTCTCCCAGCCGCCGGTCGGCGCCTGGCCGACGGCGAGGCCCTGCAGCTTGCGGAGCACCGCCGGGTCCTGGGCGTCCAGCCAGTCGACCAGCTGGCGGAACGAGACCAGCCGCACCCCGGGCCTGCCGGCGATCTCCTTGAGCGCGTCCTCGACGGCGTTCATGTAGATGCCGCCGTTCCACTGCTCGAAGTGGTTGCCGATGACGAACGGCGCCCGGTTGCCGTTGTAGGCGCGCTCGAAGCCCATCAGGTAGGAGTCCCTGGCCTGGGTCTGGTACGCGGCGTGCAGCGAGGGGTCGGCCTTGGTGTTGCTGCCGGACTGGTTGAACATGATGTTGTAGTCCATCGACAGCACCTGGAAGGTGTGCCCGGGGAAGGGGATGGACTGCAGCGGGAGGTCCCAGAGCGCCCCGCCCTGGATCTTCTGCGGCCAGACCTGCGTCCCGTTGCCGCTGCTGTCGTAGCGCCAGCCGCGCTTGACGGCGGTCGGCAGCAGGTTGCGCTGGCCCTCCAGGCACGGGGTGCGGCTGCCGATCAGCTCCTTGCGGTAGTCGAAGGGCAGCGCCGGCAGGTCGGTGAAGCCGGTGGTGGTCTTCCAGTTGGTGACGAAGTCCATCGCCTGCTGGATCTCGCTGTCCCACTCCTGCGGCGACCACTGCCCGACGCCGGTGGCGCCGCAGAAGTGCCCGTTGAAGTGGGTGCCGATCTCGTGCCCCTCCAGCCAGGCCGCGTGCAGGTTCTCCAGGGTGTCGTGGATGTGCTGGTCCGACAGGTAGCCGATGTCGGAGGCGCCGACCTTGTGCTGCGGCGGACGGTAGAGGTCCTTCTTGGCCTCGGGCAGCAGGTAGAGGCCGCTCAGGAAGAAGGTCATCGACGCGTTGTGCTCCTGCGCCAGCCGGCGGAACCGGCGGAACAGGCCGTTGTCCAGTTCGCCGGCGCCGTCCCAGGAGAAGACCACGAACTGCGGCGGACGCTCGCCGAGCTTCAGCGGCTCGACGGCGGGCTGGTTCGGCTGCGCACCGGTGTCCGAGGTGGAGCCGTCGCCGATCAGCGTGACGGGGGCCTTCGGGGGCGCGGAGCCCGGGCCGGCGTGGTCCGCCGCGGGGCTGGCCGGGGCCGGTTCCGGGGTCGCCGCCTGCGCTCCGCCGGCGCCGCCCTTGGTGCCGCAGCCGGCCGTGAGGGCGGCTGCGGTCGCGGCTCCGGCGGCCAGTAGGGTGCGGCGGGAGAGAGCGTCCATGGTCACTCCGTTCGTGGGGCGTGCGGCGGACCGGAGGCGCCCGGTCGGACAAGTGCGGTGATAGGCCTGTGAACGGGGTCAGCATGGCATGCGGACAAGATCGGTCGGTGATCCACCACGAACGGTCGCAACTGATCGCCCGATTGGTGCAACCGGACAGGTGTCCGAGATTGTCGATGGTCATGCAGGGGGACTCGGGGGCGGTCCATCCGGCGGGATCCGGTCTCTCCCCGTGTTCGCCCCCCTACCCGGAGCACGGATCGAGCCGGTAGCCCTGCCGATCGGGGGGTGTCGGTAGGACCATCGTATGGACGTGCCTTAAGGTCCAATCCGGTTGAATTGTTCCCAGGAAACTCTCAGGAACGATCGAGCTGTCAGCAGAGGGGAGCGCCGGGTGGGCGCCCAGCAGAGCAGGAGCCCGTGGCCGGGTACCCTGGCGGTCGGCGCCGCGGTCGTCCTCGGGGCCTGGCTGCTGAACGACGGGGGCCACGCCGCACTGCCTCCGGCCCCCGGTGCGGGACAGTCCCTCTCCGGCTTCGCCCCGGTCTCCGTCGTCCCCCCGCTCGGCCCCTCCGCCCCGACCCGGATCAGGATCCCCGCCGTCAAGCTCGACGCCCCCGTCACCGGACTCGGACTGGACGGCGACGGCCGCCTCCAGACGCCCCCGGCGGCCGACCGCAACCTCGCCGGCTGGTACCGCGGCGGCGCCACCCCCGGTCAGCGCGGCACCGCGATCCTCGCGGGGCACGTCGACAACCAGAGCGGGCCCGCCGTCTTCTATCATCTGGGCGCGCTGCACCGCGGCGACCGGATCGAGATCGCCCGCGAGGACGGCGCGACCGCCGTCTACCAGCTCTACGCCATCGAAGTGCACGACCGAAAGGACTTCCCGGACGACCGGGTGTACCGCCAGGCCGCCGACGCCCAGCTCCGGGTGATCACGTGCGGCGGCGGGTACAGCGAGGAACACGGCTACCAGGGAAACGTGGTCGCCTACGGATTCCTGGCCGACACCACCCGGCCGGGGACACGTACATGACCACCGCCACGCTCGCCGTCCAATGGAACCCGATCGACTGGCCGCTGACGCACGGCCCGATCCCGCTCGCCGTGCTCGCCGCCGGCTGGGGCTCGCTGCTCCTGCTCGCGCTGGCCCGCGGCCGGAGCTGGTGGAACCGCCGGCTGCCCGCCGCGCTGTTCAGCGCCGCCGCGCTCAGCCTGGTGCTGGACGTCGTCGTGGACGACTGGTGGCACCCCTTCCCGGAGGGCCTGCCCCGCTACGTCACCTGGTGGATCGCCGTCGCGCTCCTCGGACTCTGCCTGGCCGGCTTCCGGATGCCCCGGCTCGGCCGGCGCGGCAAGCTGCTGGCGGTCGCCGCCGGAGCGCTGGTGCTGCTGATGGCCTCCTCCCAGGTCAACCGCGGGTTCGGCCAGTACCCCAGCGGCCGGGTCATGCTCGCGCCCTGGCTCTCCAAGACCCAGGGCCTCACCACCGGCTTCGACGCCCGGACGGTGAGCCCGCCCCCCGGCAAGGTGCTCGCCGACGTCTGGCAGGCGCCGCCCGGGCTGCCCGCCAAGGGCACCGTCTCGATCGAGCCGATACCGGGCGGCAAGTCCGGCTTCAAGGCCCGCGACGCGTACATCTACCTGCCGCCCGCCTACCAGGCCAGCCCGCGCCCGCTGCTGCCGGTGGTGGTCCTGGTCACCGGCCAGCCCGGCAACCCGGGCGACTGGGTGCTCGGCGGCCAGGTGAACGAGGCGCTGGACGCGTTCGCCGCCGAGCACGACGGCCTGGCCCCGATCGTGGTGATGCCCGACCAGCTCGGGTCGATCTGGAACAACACGCTCTGCATGGACTCCAAGCTCGGCAACGTGCAGACCTACCTGGCCGAGGACGTGCCGAACTGGGTGCACCAGCACCTCCAGGCCGCCAAGGGCCGGGGCTCCTGGTCCATCGGCGGCGCCTCGATGGGCGGCACCTGCGCGCTCCAGATGGCCGTCAACGCCCCCGACGTCTACGGCTCGTTCCTCGACATGTCCGGGCAGGAGGAACCCACCCTGGGTACCCGGGAGCAGACCGTCGCCGCCGCCTTCGGCGGTGACCACGCCAAGTTCGACGCGATCGATCCGCTGCAGGTGATGCGGCGCAAGCGGTTCCCGGACACGGCGGCGGCGATCGTCGTCGGCCGCACCGACGGCGAGTTCCGCCCGCAGCAGGAGAAGGTCTACCAGGCGGCGCTCGACGCCGGGATGAAGGCGAGGTTCGATCTGATGCCGGGTGGGCACGGCTGGGTGGTGTTCCGGCCCGGAATCGTCGACCAACTGCCGTGGCTGGCCCAACAGACGGGATTGATCCGGTGATCCGGCTCAGCGCGGCTCCGGCGGTCGTCGCCGCCCGCGAACGGGAACGCGAGCGCGAGCGTGAACGCGCGCACGACCACGGCCCCGGGCCGGTACCGGTGGCGACCGCCCCCGAGCCGGCCCCCCAGCCCGGGCGGCAGGCCGTCACCGGGATCGCCGACCGGCTGCGCGCCGCGCCGCTGACCCTGGCGCTGCTCGGCCTGCTCTGGACGGTCGGCGCCGCCACCGGCAGCCTGGCCGGCGGCCCCTCCCGGGGCCTGCTGGCCCAGATCGGCGTCGGCCTGCCCACCCTCGGCGAGGGCCGCTGGTGGACGCCGTTCACCTCGCTGCTCTGGTGCTCCAGCGCGGGCTCGTACGTCTTCACCAGCCTGCTGCTGCTCCTGGTCGGCCCGGCCGCCGAGAGCCGGCTCGGCCGGCGCCGGACCCTCCTGGTGCTGGTCGGCGGGCAGGTGCTGGGCACCCTGCTCGGCACCGGACTGGTCGCCTTCGGCTCACGGGCCGGCGAGCAGTGGACCCTCGCCGTCGACGACCAGACCGCGACCGGCCCGGTCGTCGGCCTGTTCGCGCTGGCCGGCGTGCTCGGCTACCGGCTCAGCGTGCTCTGGCGCCGCCGGCTGCACCTGCTGGTGGTGCTCGTCCCGCTGGTGATGACGCTGTACGTCGGCCACCTGCAGAGCGTCCAGCGCAGCGCCGGCGCGCTGCTAGGCCTCGGCATCGGCGCGCTGCTCGCCCGGCGCCGGTGGCAGCTGCGCCCGCACCGCTCCTCGCACACCGAGACCCGGGTGCTGGTCGCGCTCTGCCTGGTGGCCGCCGCCCTCGGGCCGCTGGTCGCCTCGCTGTACGACAACGCGGCGGGGCCCTTCAACACCTTCTCCGAGCTGTACTTCTCGCACCGGCTCTCCCCGGACGAGGTCGCCGACTTCTGCGCGATGTCCGCCCACGACTGCGCCCGCGCGCACGCCGTGGAGCGGATATTCGACACCCCGGCGCGGCTGATGGCCGCGCTCTTCCCGGCCCTGCTGCTGGTCCTCGCCGAGGGCCTGCGCCGCGGCCTGCGGCTGGCCTGGCGGATCACCGTCGCCACCGAACTGCTCTGGGCGGCGCTGCTGCTCTGGCTGTTCGCCGGCACCGGCACCGGCGCCGGCGACGTGGTGCAGTACTTCGTCGAGGCGCTGCTGCTGCCGCTGCTCACCACCGGCCTGCTGCTGGCCACCCGGCACCGGTTCGGCCTGCGGCTGCCGGCCGCGGTGCTGCGCCGGCTCGCCCTCGTCACCGGCGGGGCGGCGCTGGCCGCGGCGGCCGCGTACGTGGGGTTCGGCCGGCTGGTGGCCGGCGAGTTCGACCCCCGCGCCGGGGTGGGCGGCCTGGTCGCCGGACTGCCGGCGCAGTTCCTGCCGCCCGCCTACAACGACCTGCTGCCCGACTACCCGATAGCGGTCGGCCCGCCGGCCCGACTCCTGGAGACGTACTGCGGCCTGGCGTTCTGGGTGGTCGCGCTGACCGCCCTGCTGGTCGCCTTCCGCCGCCCGGTGGTGCACGCCGACGCCGAGGACGCCGCCCGCGCCCGCGCGCTGCTCACCGCGCACGGCGGCGGCACGCTGTCCTTCCTCACCACCTGGGACGGCAACCACTACTGGTTCGACGAGGAGGGCCGGGCCGCCGTCGCCTACCGGGTGCTCTCCACCGTGGCGCTGACCACCGGCGACCCGTTCGGCGAGCCGGAGGCCCGACGCCGGGCGGTGGCCGGCTTCGCCCGGTACTGCGACACCCGCGGCTGGACGCCCTGCTTCTACAGCGTCACCCCGGAGACCAGCGACGCCGCCGGGCAGCTCGGCTGGCGCTCGCTCCAGGTGGCGGAGGACACCGTGGTCGCCCTGCCCGGACTGGCCTTCACCGGCCGCAAGTGGCAGGACATCCGGACCGCCCTCAACAAGGCGGGCAAGCAGGGCATCACCGCCGAGTGGTGGGCCTACCACGACGCGCCGCTCGCCCTGCGCGACCAGATCCGCTCGATCTCGGAGGAATGGGTCTCCGAGAAGGGCCTGCCCGAGATGGGCTTCACCCTCGGCGGCCTGGAGGAGCTGGACGACCCGGCGGTCCGGCTGCTGATCGCCGTCGACGGCGACCGCGTCGTGCACGGGCTGACCAGCTGGATGCCGGTCTACGAGGACGGGGTGCCGGTCGGCTGGACGCTGGACTTCATGCGCCGCCGCTCGGACGGCTTCCGGGGGGTGACGGAGTTCCTGATCGCCTCGGCCGCGCTCGGCTTCAAGGAGGAGGGCGCGCGCTTCGTCTCGCTCTCCGGCGCGCCGCTGGCCCGCTCCGGGCAGGACGCGCCGCCCACCGGGCTGCAGCGCACGCTGGACTGGATGGGCCGGGTGCTGGAGCCGGTCTACGGGTTCCGCTCGCTGCTGGCCTTCAAGGCGAAGTTCCAGCCGGAGTACCGGCCGCTGTACATGGCCTACCCCGACCCGGCGGCGCTGCCCAGCATCACCCGGGCGATAGGGAAGGCCTACCTGCCGCACCTGACGGCGGCGCAGGGCGTCCGGCTGATGCGCCGGCTCTCCTCCTGAGCCGCTCCGCTCCCGGCCCGCCGGGACGCCCGCCCGGGCCTCGGCCCCGGGCACCAGCGTCACCGCGTACTCGCGGACCTCCGGGGCGGCGGGGCAGAGTTCGGTGAGGTGGCGGTCGCC
>NZ_JBEPAA010000084.1:0-33459 GCF_040298365.1 Kitasatospora sp. NPDC001603 | reverse complement strand
GTGACCCCTACGTCCTCGGTGTCGGCCAGTTGTGGTGTGTATCCGCGCGCGCCGCGGGGGGGGGCGGGGGGCGGCGGCCGCCCGGCGGGGCGGGCCCCCCCCCCGACGGCGGCTCAGGGCGCCGCCACCGCGGCGTTCGAGCGGTCCGCCACGAGCCGCACCGCGAAGCCGGCCAGCGCCGTGCCCATCAGGTACCGGTGGACCCGCTGCCAGGTCGGGCGGCGCGCGAAGAAGGCCGACACCGAGCCCGCCATCAGCACGAAGACCGCGTTGCCGGCCACGCCGACCGCGATCTGCGTCAGGCCCAGCAGCAGACTCTGCACCGCGACGTGGCCGCGGTCCGGATCGACGAACTGCGGCAGCAGCGAGACGTACAGGATCGCGATCTTCGGGTTCAGCAGGCAGGTCAGCAGGCCCATGCCGAACAGCCGGGCGGGCCGGTCGGCCGCCAGCTCCTTCGGCGCGAACGCCGAAGTGCCGCCCGGCCGGACGGCCTTCCAGGCCAGCCAGAGCAGGTAGCCCGCGCCCGCCAGCTTGAGCGCCAGATAGACCTCCGGCACCAGCGCGAACACCGCCGCGATCCCGGCCGTCGCCGCGACCAGGTAGACCAGGAAGCCGACGAAGACGCCCGCCAGCGAGGTCAGCCCGGCCCGCCGGCCCTGGGCGACCGAGCGGGACACCAGGTAGATCATGTTCGGACCGGGGGACAGGACCATCCCCAGTTCCACCATCGCGATGCCGGCTATCGCGCCGAGACTCACCATCGTGCCGCTCTCCCCGTTCCCTTCGTGGCCGCGGTGCGGACACCGCGGGCCGGCGGCCGGCCCGCCGCGAGGCCGCGACGCGCAACCGCCTCGATCCCGCCGCGCACCGCGCCGCGGGCTCGCAGCACATCCGCCGCGATCAAGGTCTCATCCTACGAATAATGCGATCTCACTTGTCGGGCGCAGCCGCTACAGTCCTGACCACCGCCCGGGGGCGGCACCGCGGCGGGCACGCCGGTCCGCGTCCGGCCTCCCCGGCGGGCCCCGGACCTGGTCCGGTCCTGGTCCGGTCCTGTCCGGTCCTCGTCCTGGTCCGGCGGCACGACGGCAGGCGCAGCGCCCGCTCGCCTCCGGCCGCGACCACCGGGGCGCCGCAGCGCGGACATCCCAGCACGGGGCATCGCAGCACAGGGCACCGCAGCACACGGCATCGCAGCACAGCGCACGAGGGGGAGGACATGACGGTCCGGAGCGACGAGCGGACAGCGGCCGACGAGATAGGCCCGGAGGAGCTGGCGGCCTTCGGCCGCACCCTCGGACGCCTGCGCGCCCTCCCCGCCGACCACTCGGTCCGCCGGCACGCCGAGCGCCAACTGGAGTCCTTCGTCCGGGAGAGCCGCAAGCGCCGTCGCCAGGACGCCCGGGACGAGGACCGCCTGGCCGATGCCGGCCTGCTCGCCGCCACCGCCACCGGCGCGCCGGACCGCCGCGAGGACGCGCCGCTGACCGCCGCCGCCCCGGCCGCCCCGCTCGGCGAGCTCCGGCTCGGCCGCCGCTGCTACGTCTGCAAGCAGCACTACCGCCGGGTGGACGCCTTCTACCACATGCTCTGCCCCGACTGCGCCGTCGACAACACCGCCCGGCGCGGCCTCAGCACCGACCTGCGCGGGCGCCGGGCACTGCTCACCGGCGGCCGGGTGAAGATCGGCTTCCAGCTCGCCCTGATGATGCTGCGCGACGGCGCCGAACTGATCGTCACCAGCCGCTTCCCGCACGACACCGTACGGCGCTTCCACGCCGCCGCCGGCAGCGCCGAGTGGCGCGACCGCCTCACCGTGGTCGGCATCGACCTGCGCGACCCGCGCCAGGTACTCGGCCTCACCGAGCAACTCCGCGCCGACGGCCGCCCGTTGGACATCCTGGTCAACAACGCCGCGCAGACCCTGCGCCGCCCGCCCGGGTCCTACGCCCTGCTGGCCGCCGGTGAGCGGGCCGCGCTGCCGGCCGCGTCCACCGCGGTCGTCCACGCCCCGGGGTTCCGGCCGATGCCCGCCCTCGCCCCGGCCTGGCCCGCCGCCGAACTCGGCACCGCCGCCGAGCGGTCGGCCGTCGCCCTGCCGTCCGAGTGGGCCGACGAGGCGGGCCTGCTGCCCGACCCCGCGCCGGTCAACTCCTGGTCGGCCCGGCTCGGCGCGCTGGACCCGGCGGAGCTCCTGGAAACCCAGCTGGTCAACGCGCTCGCACCCGCGCTGCTCTGCGACCGCCTGCTGCCGCTGCTGCTGGCCGCGCCGCACGCCCGCCGCTACATCGTCAACGTCACCGCGGTGGAGGGCCGGTTCGCCGTCCGCAACAAGACCGCCGGCCACCCGCACACCAACATGGCCAAGGCCGCCCTCAACATGCTCACCCGCACCAGCGCCGAGGAACTCGCCGCTCAGGGCGTCCACATGTGCGCGGTCGACACCGGCTGGATCACCGACGAGAACCCGGCCCCCAAGAAGGCCCGGCTTGCCGCCGACGGGTTCCGCACCCCGCTCGACATCGTCGACGGCGCCGCGCGCGTCTACGACCCGATCGTCCGCGGCGAGGCCGGGGCGCCGGTGTCGGGCGTCTTCCTCAAGGACTACCGCGAGGCGGCCTGGTGACTCCCGGGGGCCGGCCGGCCACCGGGCCGGACCTCACCCGTGCGCGGCGCGGGCCGACCGGACCTCGCCCGCCCGCGCGACAACTCGCCCGCCCCTGACGGGCGGAGGTGCGACCGCGCGCCGTCGCGGGGCTGGGCAGGGCGGGCCGATCTCTCCACAATGGACATGCCATTGTCGTGATCCGGCCACCACACCCGACGGGGGTACCAGACCGTGCCCGTGACCTCGCACGCGCCGATCAGCCGGCGCACCTTCACCCGAACCGCCCTGCTGGGCGCCCTCACCGCCGCCGGCCTCGGGGCGGCCACGCCCCGGGCCGGCGCGCTCGCCGTCCCGGCGGGAGCCGACTGGCTGGGCGCCGTCGACGGCGGAGCCCCGCTCTCCCGGCTCACCCTCCCGGGCACGCACGACAGCTGCGCACTGTACGGCGGCCCGCTGACCCAGACCCAGACGCTCGCCCTGCCGGACCAGTTCGCGGCCGGCGTGCGCTTCCTGGACATCCGCTGCCGCGCGATCGACGGCGTGCTCGCGATCCACCACGGCCCGGTCTTCCAGCAGATCTTCTTCGGCGACGTCCTCAACCACTGCCTGGCCTTCCTCGCCGCCCACCCGGGCGAGACCCTGGTCATGCGGGTCAAACAGGAGTACTCCACGGTCTCCGACAGCGAGTTCGGCGCACTCTTCGCCGGCTACCAGGCGCGCTGGCCGGGCCTGTTCTGGAGCGAGGACCGGATCCCCCGGCTCGGCGAGGTGCGCGGGCGGGTAGTCCTGCTGGCCGACAACTCCGGCCTGCCCGGGCTCCGTTGGGGCGGTCCCCGGACGGACATCGAGGACGACTACGACATCGGCACCATCTTCGAGCTCAACTCCCGCAAGTGGCCCGAGGTCTCCGCCCACCTGGACGCCGCCCGCGCCGCCGCCGACCCGGGCCGCCTGTTCCTCACCTTCACCTCCAGCTCCGGCTGGGGCCTCTGGCCGCGCCAGGCCGCGGACGCGATCACGCCGAAGCTCCGCTCCTACCTGGGCGCCCTCGACCGCCCCGCCCGCCCGGTGCTCGGCACCGTCCCGCTGGACTTCGTGACCCCGGACCTCGCACGCTCGCTGTACGCGCTCAACTTCGGCGGCTGACCGGGCGGGGCGCGCCCGACCGCCGGGCGCGCCCCGCTCGCCCGGGCATTCGCATGCCCTCAACTCCCGCATATCGCACGACAATCATCTATCTCGCTCGATCGAGCGAACTATCCTCCTTATCCACATTTTTGCCTTTCCATGGGGGAACATCAGCACGTCCGCGCCCGAACGATCCCCCGGTCGGGCGGCACCAACTCCGGCCATTGGGATAAGCCCGTGACTACCTCCGCCCCCGTGTGGGACTGCCCCTTCAACCACACCGAAGGCCTGGAGTTCGACCCCCTCCTCAAGCGACTGCTCACCGAGGACCCGGTCGCCAGGATCCGCCTGCCGCACGGCGAGGGCGAGGCCTGGCTGGCCACCCGCTACGAGGACGTCCGCGTCGTCACCACCGACCGCCGGTTCAGCCGCGCCGCCGGCATCGGCCGCGACCTCCCCCGGATGACGCCCGCCCCGATCGCCCAGGTCGAGGCGATCAACCTGATGGACCCGCCGGCCCACAACCGGCTGCGCCGGCTGGTCGCCAAGGGGTTCACCAACCGGCAGGTCGAGCAGTTGCGGCCGAAGACCCAGCGCACGGTCGACGGCTTCCTGGACGAGATGGCGGAGCACGGCTCCCCCGCCGACTTCGTCCACCACCTCGCCTCCCGGCTCCCCATGGTCACCATCTGCGAGCTGCTCGACATCCCCGAGGAGGACCGCGCCGAGCTGCGCGGCCACGCCGTCGCGATGATGTCGATGGGCCCCGGCAGCGGCGACGGCCAGGTCCGGGCCAAGGCCGCGCTGCGCGCCTACTTCTCCGAGCTGACCGCCGCCCGCCGCCGCTCCCCCGGCGAGGACCTGATCAGCGCCCTGGCCACCGCCCGGGACGAGGAGGAGCTGCTGGACGACCAGGAGCTCGCCGTGATGGCCATGGTCCTGCTGGTCACCGGCCACGACACCAGCACCTACCAGCTGAGCAACATCACCTACACCCTGCTCACCCACCCCGAGCAGCTCGGCAAGCTCCGCGCCCAGCCGGAGCTGCTGCCGCGCGCCATCGAGGAGCTGCTCCGCTTCATCCCGTTCCGCCAGGGCGTCGGCATCGCCCGGGTCGCCACCGAGGACGTCGAACTCGGCGGCGTGCGGATCAGGGCCGGCGAGGCCGTCCACGTCTCCTACCTCGCCGCCAACCGCGACCCGGAGATGTTCGAGCGGCCCGACGAGCTGGACCTCGACCGCGGCTCGGCCAACCACATGGCCTTCGGCTACGGGACGCACCACTGCGCGGGCGCCCACCTCGCCCGGATGGAGCTCCAGGTGGCCATCGGCACCCTGCTGCGCCGCTTCCCCGACCTGCGGCTCGCCGTGCCGGCCGCCGAGCTGGACTGGCGGACGGGCTCGATCTGGCGCTATCCGCGGACCCTGCCGGTCGCCTGGTGACCAGCTCCCCGCCGCGCCGGCCCGGCGCCCCTCCGACGCACCCGTAGGCCCTCCAGGGGAGATCCGTACCCATGGCAACACTCTGCCGACCCGCCATCGCCGTCCCCGAACACGTCATCACCCTGGAGCAGACCCTCGACCTGGCCCGCGGCCTGCACGCCGACCATCCACAGCTCGGCCTCGCCCTGCGTCTGATCGAGAACACCGGCGTCCGGACCAGGCACCTGGTCCAGCCCATCGACGAGACCCTGCGCCACCCCGGCTTCACCGGCCGCAACGCGGTCTACGAGCGGGAGGCCAAGCGCAGGGTCCCCGAGGTGGTCGAACGCGCCCTGGCCAACGCCGAGCTGTCCGCCCGCGAGATCGACCTGATCATCTACGTGTCCTGCACCGGCTTCATGATGCCGTCGCTGACCGCCTGGCTGATCAACACCATGGGCTTCCGCTCCGACACCCGCCAGGTGCCGATCGCCCAGCTCGGCTGCGCGGCCGGCGGCGCCGCCGTCAACCGGGCGCACGACTTCTGCCGCGCCTACCCCGGCGCCAACGTGCTCATCGTGGCCTGCGAGTTCTGCTCGCTCTGCTACCAGCCGACCGACCTCGGCGTCGGGTCGCTGCTCTCCAACGGCCTGTTCGGGGACGCCGTCGCCGCCGCCGTGATGCGCGGCCGCGGCGGCACCGGCGTGCACATCGAGCGCAACGGCTCGCACCTCGTCCCGCACACCGAGGACTGGATCTCCTACGGCGTCAGGGACACCGGCTTCCACTTCCAGCTCGACAAACGCGTCCCCGGCACCATGGAGATGCTCGCGCCCGCCCTGCGCACGCTGGCCACCGAACACAGCTGGGACATCTCGGGCCTGGGCTTCTACATCGTGCACGCCGGCGGCCCGCGGATCCTCGACGACCTCTGCCACTACCTCGACCTGGAGCCCGCGGCCTTCCGCTTCAGCCGCGCCACCCTCACCGAGCGCGGCAACATCGCCAGCGCGGTCGTCTTCGACGCCCTCGCCCGGCTCTTCGAGGAGGGCGGGGTCGCGGACGGCACCCACGGCCTGATCGCCGGCTTCGGACCGGGCATCACGGCCGAGATCTCGCTCGGCAGTTGGGCCGGCGTCCCGATCGAGGCGACCATCCCGCGCCGCCCCCGGGCGATCGACGTGGCCGACCTCGCACTCGTCCAGGCGACCACCCCCCTGCTGCGTCCGGCCGGGACTACGATCACCGAATGACCGACACCACGGACCGATCCGACGTCTCTGCCAGAGCGGCCGAACTGGCCGCGCGCTTCCCCGCGTTGCACGCACCGCAGTACTGGCCCTGGGGCCGGTACGACGCGCAGTTCTCCCTCGCGCTGCCACCGGACGAACTCATCACCAACATCCACCTGGTGGGCTTCTCCGCCGGGCTGGTGGTGCTCTGCCGGGACGACCGCGACCACTGGTTCCTGCCGGGCGGGACGCGGGAGAGCGGCGAGTCGATCGAGTCCTGCCTGGTCCGCGAGCTGCGTGAGGAGGCCGGCGCGCGCCTGCTCGGCGAGCCGTCCTGGCTGGGGGCCCACCGCTGCGTGACGGACAGCGCGGAGCCGTACCGGCCGTGGCAGCCGCACCCCGAGAAGGCCTGGCTCTGGGGCTGGGCGGAGGTGTCGGTGGACTCCACCCCGACCAACCCGGACGACGGCGAGCAGGTGGTCGAGGTCCGTGCGGTGGAGCCGGCCGAGGCGCAGCGGCTGCTGGTCGGCAGCCACGAGCCGTGGTGGGGCGAGCTGGTCGGCCTGGCCGTGGAGCTGCGCGGGCGGACGTCCGCCGGCTAGCGAAGCGGGGCGGCGGCGGGGGCGAGCCGGGGCCGGGGCGTGGGCCGGGGGCACGGGCGCGACCGGGGCCCGGGCGGGGCTCACACCCGGCGGCGGCGAAGATCACTGGGATGGCCGATCACAGCGGCGCCATGCCCTTCATGCGGTGATATGACTCGTTTGACCTGGGTCGTCACCGACGGGAGCGTCATGGACAACTACCCGCTGCTCAACATCTTCTGGACGATGTTCGAGCTGTTCCTCTGGATCCTCTGGTTCTTCCTGCTGTTCAAGATCATCACGGACATCTTCCGCAGCCAGGACCTCAGCGGTTGGGGCCGGGCCGGCTGGCTGGTCCTGGTGATCCTGCTGCCCCTGATCGGCGTCCTCGTCTACGTGATCGCCCGTGGCACGTCGATGAGCAAGCGGGACGTGGCCGAGGCCCGGCAGAACGAGGCCGCGTTCAAGGCGTACATCCGGGAGGCGGCCGCCGAGGCGCCCGGGAGCGGTCCGCCGGGCGCGGGTGCCCCGGGTGCCCCGGGTGCCACGGGCTCCACGGGTTCCACCGCGAGCGCCGCCGCGGCCGGCGGGCGCAGCCACGTCGACGACCTCGCCAAGCTCGCCGACCTCAAGGCCGGCGGTGCGATCACCGAGGTCGAGTACCAGCGGGCCAAGGAGAAGCTCCTGGCCTGAGCGGCGACCGGCCCGAGCCGGGACCGGCCGGGGCGGCGGGCCGGTGGACTGCACGTCCACCGGCCCGCCGCCGCGTCACGTCCGAGCGGCGGAACCGGGCCCCGGCGACCCCAGCCGGGGCGGCTGCCTCAGCGGCGCCCGGAGCGGCGGCCGCCCTCGGAGCCGGACCCGCCCGCCAGACCGGCCCGGCGCAGCGCGTCCGCCATCGCCCCGCTGCCCAGCGGGGCCTGGCCGCCCGAACCGGAGCCCCCGGAGCCCGCAGCCGAGCCACCGCCCGAGCCCCGCCGGTCCTGGCGCGGCGGACGCGCCTGCCGGCCGCCCCGGTCGCCCCCGCGGTCGCCGCCCCGGTCACCCCGGTCACCGCGGTCGCCCCCGCGCTCCCGGCCGACCTCGTCGTCGAGGCGCAGCGTCAGCCCGATCCGCTTGCGCGGCACGTCCACCGTGGTCACCCGCACGGTGACGATGTCACCCGGCTTGACCACCTCGCGCGGGTCCTTGACGAAGTTCTTCGACAGCGCCGAGACGTGCACCAGGCCGTCCTGGTGCACGCCCACGTCGACGAAGGCGCCGAAGGCCGCCACATTGGTGACCACGCCCTCCAGCACCATGCCGACCTCCAGGTCGCCGATCTTGTCGACGCCCTCCTTGAAGGTGGCCGTGCGGAAGGCCGGGCGCGGGTCGCGGCCCGGCTTGTCCAGCTCGCCGAGGATGTCGGTCACGGTCGGGATGCCGAAGGTCTCGTCGGCGAAGTCCCCCGGCCGCAGGCCACGCAGCGCGGTGCTGTTGCCGATCAGCTCGCGCAGCTGACCGCCGGTGCCGGCGAGGATCCGGCGCACCACCGGGTACGCCTCCGGGTGGACCCCGGAGGCGTCCAGCGGGTCGTCGCCGTCCGGGATCCGCAGGAAGCCCGCGCACTGCTCGAACGCCTTCGGACCGAGCCGGGCGACGTCCTTGAGCGCCTTGCGGGTCCGGAACGGACCGTTGGCGTCGCGGTGCGCGACGATGTTGTCCGCGAGCGTGCCGGTGATCCCGGAGACCCGGGTGAGCAGCGGCGCGGAGGCGGTGTTGACGTCCACCCCGACCGCGTTGACGCAGTCCTCGACCACCGCGTCCAGCGAGCGGGACAGCTTCACCTCGCTGAGGTCGTGCTGGTACTGGCCGACCCCGATCGACTTGGGGTCGATCTTGACCAGCTCGGCCAGCGGGTCCTGGAGGCGGCGGGCGATGGAGACCGCGCCGCGGATCGACACGTCCAGCTCGGGCAGCTCCTGGGACGCGAACGCCGAGGCCGAGTAGACCGAGGCGCCGGCCTCGCTGACCATCGCCTTGGTGAGGTTCAGCTCCGGGTGGCGCTTGATGAGGTCCTCGGCGAGCTTGTCCGTCTCGCGGGAGGCGGTGCCGTTGCCGATCGCGACCAGGTCAACGCCGTGCTTCTTCGCCAGCGCCGCCAGGGTGGCCAGCGCGGCGTCCCACTTGTTGGCGGGCTGGTGCGGGTAGATCGTGTCGTACGCGACGACCTTCCCGGTGGCGTCCACGACCGCGACCTTCACGCCCGTCCGGAAGCCCGGGTCCAGGCCCATCGTGGCGCGGGTGCCCGCCGGTGCGGCGAGCAGCAGGTCGCGCAGGTTGGCGGCGAAGACGCGCACCGCCTCGTCCTCGGCCTCCTGACGGAGCCGGCCGCGCAGGTCGATGCCGAGCCGCACCAGGATGCGGGTGCGCCAGGCCCAGCGGACGGTGTCGCCGAGCCACTTGTCGGCCGGACGGCCGTGGTCGGCGATGCCGAAGCGGGCGGCGATCCGCTGCTCGTAGTCGCTCGCGCCGGGGAGGTCACCGGCCTCCTCGCCGTCGTGGGGGGAGAGTTCGAGGTCCAGCACCTCCTCCTTCTCGCCGCGCAGCATCGCCAGGATCCGGTGCGAGGGGAGCTTGGTGTACGGCTCGGCGAAGTCGAAGTAGTCGGCGAACTTGGCGCCTTCCTGTTCCTTGCCCGCACGGACGGTGGCGACCACCCGGCCCCGGGTCCACATCCGCTCGCGCAGCGAGCCCACCAGGTCGGCGTCCTCGCCGAACCGCTCGACCAGGATGGACCGGGCGCCCTCCAGCGCGGCGGCCCGGTCGGCCACCGCCTCGTTCAGATAGGCGTCCGCCACCGCCGCCGGATCCTGGGTCGGGTCCGCGAGCAGGGTGTCGGCGAGCGGCTCCAGACCGGCCTCGCGGGCGATCTGCGCCTTCGTCCGACGCTTCGGCTTGAACGGGAGGTAGATGTCCTCCAGGCGGGCCTTGGAGTCGGCGGCGAGGATCTGCCCGCGCAGCGCCTCGTCGAGCTTGCCCTGGGACTCGATCGACTCCAGGACGGCCGTGCGCCGCTCCTCCAGCTCCCGCAGGTAGCGCAGCCGCTCCTCCAGGGTGCGCAGCTGGGTGTCGTCGAGCGAGCCGGTCGCCTCCTTGCGGTAGCGGGCCACGAACGGCACGGTCGCGCCGCCGTCGAGCAGATCGACGGCCGCCTTCACCTGCCCGCCGCGGACACCCAGCTCCTCGGCGATCTTGCGCTCGATCGCCTGCTGGGCCTGCTGGGCCACCTGTTCGTCTGGCGTGCTCACGAAGCCGGTCACCTTCTCCAGAGTTGCTTTCCCCGTACCCCCGCATTCTGGCACTGACCGGCGACACCTCCCGGCCGCCCCCAAAGCGACCGGGCGTGGCGCGGCGGCGGAGTTCAGCCGTTGACGGTCGGGGAGGGGCGGCCGTCGGCGGCGATCCGGACGACGTCGGTCCGGCCCGCCGCGGCGGCACCCACCGCGCGAACGCACCGCCGGGCGCCCCCCACACGACCCGACGTCCCCACCTGATCGCCACCGCCCCACCCCGGTGTTCGAAATACGGTGAACGGCCGTGGAACCCGGGAGTACAGTGCCGGGCATGTGCGCTGCAGCCCGGATGCATGACGACGAACCGGACATCGACACCGCCCTGGTACGGCGGTTGCTCGCCGCCCAGTTCCCGCACTGGGCCGGGCTGCCGCTCGAACGGGTCGCCTCCTCCGGGACGGACAACGCGATGTTCAGGCTCGGTCCCGAACTCGCCGTACGGCTGCCCCGGGTGGGGTGGGCGGCCGAGAGCGTCGAACGCGAGCAGCGCTGGCTGCCGAAGCTGGCACCGCACCTGCCGCTCCCCATCCCCGCCCCGCTGGCACTCGGCCGGCCCGCCGCCGGCTACCCGTGGGAGTGGTCGGTGCTGCGCTGGATCGACGGCGCCAACCCGGTGGTCGGCGCGACCACCGCGCCGATCCAACTCGCCCAGGACCTGGCCGGGTTCATCACCGCGCTTCGCGCGGTCGACCCGGCGGACGGCCCACCGGGCTCCCGGGGCGTGCCGCTGGCCTCCCGTGACGCCTCCACCCGGGCCGCCATCGGCCGACTCCGCGGATCGATCGACACGGACGCGGCAACCACCGTGTGGGAGAAGGCCCTTCGCCTACCGGAACACTCCGGAAGACCCGCCTGGATGCACGGCGACCTGTCCCCCGGGAACCTCCTGCTCGGCAACCGCCGGCTGCGCGCCGTCATCGACTTCGGCGTCATGGGCGTCGGCGACCCGACCGTGGACCAGATCGTCGCCTGGAACCTGCTCCCCGCCGCGGCCCGGCCCGCCTTCCGCGCCGCACTCGCCGCCGACGACGCCACCTGGGCCCGCGGCCGCGCCTGGGCCCTGTCCATCGCCCTGATCCAACTCCCCTACTACCGCACCACCAACCCCGCCCTGGCGGCCAACGCCCGCCACGTGATCCGCGAGGTCCTCGCCGACCGCAGCGTGTGAAGCGGCGCGCCGACGCCCGTACCGGTCAGAGTTCGGCCCGCGCCTCGTCGATCGAGTGCAGGACGGCCTTCGCCCCGGCGCCGGCGGCCAGTTCGGCGGCCTCGTCGAGCAGGGCCCGCGCATCAGCGGGGCAGCCCTCGGCGGCGGCGATGTACGCGAGACCGACCAGGTTGGCGGCCACCCCCGGCAGGACATCCGCCTCGCCCCCGAACACCGAGTGACTGCAGAGACGTCGCGCGTGCTCGATTCGTTCGTCCATGGGCAGGACTTCAAGCGGTGACGCCGGACGGCGGGTCGAGCTGCGCCCAGACCAGGCTGTGGGCGAGTTCGCCCTCGCTCAACTCCTGCCCCCACGCGGACGAGAGCTCCCGGACGAGCCCCAGACCGGGGCCGGCCTGGGGCTCGTCCGGCACCCGCCCCCGGTCGGCGAGCCCGGTGTCGTACACCTCGATCCGCAGTCCGGCGGGGGCGGTGTACTCGAACAGCACGTCGATCAGCAGGTGCTCCGGCCTGCGCGGACGCCGCACGGTGTGCGCGACCAGCTCGGACACGATCAACTCGGCCGCCTCGGCGTAGCAGGCGCCGCCCGTGACGTCCGCGAGGAACCCCCGGAGCACGATCCGCGCGGCGGACGCGGAGGAGAGATGACGCGGGAGGGAGCAGAATCGGTCCCTAGGGGTGCTGTCAAGCGATTCGGGCATGACGATGCCACCTTCTGATGCATTGGGGGGTCCGTGCGCGGGCAGGGCGCTTCGTGCACTCACTAGCGCGCGCGCCCGTTCCGTTCCACGCTTAGCATCGACGGTTCCGAATTCGGTGACGAGTGATCAGCCGGTTCCAGGGAACGTCTTGACACAGGGGGGCCTGAACCATGACTCGTCAGAAGTCCGTCCATCCGAACCTGCGATCGAGCGCGGGAGCGGTGTTCGGTGCCGTCCTGCGGCGATTCCGCGACGCGAAGGGAATCTCGCAGGGCGAACTCGCCGCACTCGTCCCGTGCAGCCGCCCGCACATCTCCCGCATCGAGGCGGGCACCCGCAACCCGCAGGAGGACTTCGTCCTCGCGGCCGACCGGCTGCTGGACACCGGCGGACAGCTGATGGACCTCTGGAGAGAGATCGACTGGTACGCCCGGGTGGAGCACCCGGACTGGTTCCGGCGCTACGCGGGGTTCGAGGAGCGGGCTTCGACGATCTGCGAGTTCCAGGTCGCCCACATCTCAGGCCTCCTGCAGACCGAGGCCTACGCCCGCGCGCTGCTCGCATCGGGCGACGCCGCGGGCAACCCCGACCTGATCGAGGAACGCATCGCCTCTCGACTGGCTCGCCAGCATCGCCTGACCGCGCCGGACGGCCCGCTCTTCAAGGTCGTCCACTCCGAGGCCGCGATCCGCTCACTCGTGGGCGGCGAGGCGGTCATGCACGAACAGCTCGGACGCCTGCTGACGCTCGGACAGCTCCCCAACGTCGTCCTCCAGGTCGCGCCCCTCAGCCTCGGCGAACGTGTACCGTTCGCCACCATCGTCTCGCTGGTCACCTCACCCGACGGCAAGACGCGGATCTACTCCGAGAGCCTGGATCAGGGCCACTTCATCGAGGATCCGAGAGTCGTCCAACGCAGGCAGCGCGCCTATGATCTGCTCCAGGCGGACGCGCTCTCCCCCCGCGAGAGCGCCGCGCTGATCCGCAGTGTGAGGGAAGGACTTCTCAACGTCATGCCTGACAACCCCACCATCTCGTGGCGCAAGTCCAGCTACAGCGGGAACAACGGCGGCAACTGCATCGAGGTGGCCGTGGGCCACCCCTCCCTGCTCGTCCGCGACTCCAAGGACCCCGAGGGCCCCGTCCTCTCGTTCCCCTCCACCACCTGGCAGTCCTTCATCGACGCCGTCCGCACCGACACCTTCCCGACGCCCGGCCGCTGAACGACCGCATCCGAATCCCCTCCCCCGGGCCACCGCGGAGGGGATTCGCCGGTTCTCGCCGGGAGGTGCCCGGCCGGCGGTCGGTAGGGTGCGGCCATGACGCGACACATCGCCTTCAAGGCCCTGCACAACTTCCGCGACATGGGCGGATACCCGGCCTCTGACGGGCTGTCGGTCCGGTGGGGCCGGCTCTACCGGTCGGACTCGCTGGGCAAGCTCTCCTCGCCCGAGGACCTCGCGGTGTTCCGGGACCTCGGCATCGGCACCGTGATCGACCTGCGCTACCCGTGGGAGATCGCCGCCAAGGGGCGGATACCCGTGATGGACGGCGTGGCCTACCACAACCTCTCGATCGAGCACCGGCCGTACGACCAGGCGGAGATCGACCCCGACGTCGATCCCTGGCGCTACCTCGCGGACCGGTTCGCCGAGGTGACCGAGGACGGCGTGGCGGAGATCCGCCAGGTGATCGAACTGATCGCGGCCGCGGACCACCCGGTGGTCTTCCACTGCGCCTCCGGCAAGGACCGCACCGGGCTGATCGCCGCACTGCTCCTCACCCTGCTCGACGTCCCCGAGGTCGACATCGCGGCCGACTTCGCCCTCACCGAACTGGCCACGCCGCACCTCGTCGCCGACTGGCACGCCGCCAACCCCGGGCGCACGCTGCGCTGGCCGGGGTACGGGCGCGCGCCGGAGGACGTGATCCGGCACGTGCTCGCCGACCTCACCGCCGCCCACGGCTCGGTGCGTGCCTATGCCACCGGCACACTCGGCCTCGACGAGGAACTGATCGGCGCACTGCGCTCCCGGCTGCTCACCGCATAGCCGACGGGCGGCGGGAACTGGCCACCCCATTTTGCAAATGACAATCCTACGAAATCAGACCTGAACAACCTTTCGCTCATTCGATGACATCTACGGAACTGCTTGGCCGACATCCCGTCGGCCAAGCAAATCTTCGAGCATTTCGTATCACCGACTTGCCAAGCCCCGGCCCCACCACCCCCACCCTCCGAATGGCCGGAAATAATAGTTCTTGGCAGCTGTTCGTGCACGCTAAGGTCGTTCCCGCGGCGGCTCGTCCGATCGGGTGATCAAGGCCGATGGCAGTCGAACCTCCGCTCGCTTCTTTTTGCCTGCATGACGCCCCCGTGGCGTCACCGAAAAGATCGGACGGGATATGCACGCGAAGCACCGCACGCTCGTGCGCGGCATTCTGGTGGCCGGCGCGCTGCTCGGGTTCGCCGGCGCGACGCCGGCCCTCGCCGAGGGCTCCTGGACGTCCCACATCAGCAACTGGGGGCCCGGCTCCGAGTCCCGCCGGTGGACGGACTACGACCGGGACGACGCCGTGACGACGGTGTCGTTCAAGGGCTGCACCACCGACACCAACGAGTTCAAGAACGCCGATCTCCAGCTCTACAAGGACGTCGTCGGCCCCGACCGGGCCTACGGGTACCGGCTGAACCGGTGCGACACCTCCGTCTGGGGCGACCAGAGCTCCGGCGAGTACTACTTCGCGCTGGAGGGCGTGCGCGCCGGCGGCAAGCTCTGGGTCGACTCGGTGAGCACCCAGTACTGAGCCCGGCCCGCCCGCCGGAGTCCCGGGAAGTCCGGGCGTTCCCCGACTTCCCGGGCCTCCCCGGCCTCCCGACGACCCGTTGTGCCGGTGTGCCGGTGTGCCGGTGGAGACCCCGACCGCCGACCTGCCTCCCCTCCCCCGGTATCGCCCCGTACCCACCGAGCGAAATGCGTCGACCCCGCCATGTCCCTTGAGTTCCACCACGTCGACTTCCAGTACAGCCGGAAAGCCGGACTCTTCGCCGGCTTCGCCCTGCGGATCGACGATCCGGCCACCGTCCTGCTCGGCCCCAACGGCGCCGGCAAGTCCACCCTGATGGCCCTGGCCTCCTCCCAACTCGCCCCGCGCCGGGGCTCGGTCTCCTGGCGCGGACGCACCCCGACCGGTCACGGCGACCGGGCGGCCTACCGGCGGGCGGTGGCCTGGCTGCCGCAACAGGTCACCCCGGTCCCGGGGCTCAGCGTGCGCGAACAGGTCGCGTACAGCGGCTGGTTGAAGGGCATGTCGCGCGCCGACGCCTGGCACGCGTCGGCCGGCGCGCTGGACCGGGTCGGGCTGGCCTCGCTCGCCGACCGGCGCAGCCACCGGCTCTCCGGTGGGCAGCTGCGCCGGCTGGGCATCGCCGGCTGCCTGGCGCACCGCAGCGAACTGATCCTGATGGACGAGCCGACCGCCGGTCTCGACCCGGCGCAGCGCGGCATGTTCCGCACCCTCGTCGAGGACTTGACCACCGAGGTGAGCGTGATCGTCTCCACCCACCAGACGGAGGACCTCGCCACGAGCTACCGGCACGTGGTGGTGCTGGACCAGGGCCGGGTCCGGTTCCAGGGCGGCATCGAGGAGTTCGGCGCCCTCGCCCCCGGCCGGGGCGAGGGCGCCGAGGCCGCCTACACGCACCTGGTCGAGCGGGAGGCCTGACGTGCTGCTGCGCACCGTCCTCCGCACCTCCGCCGGACTGCGGGCACTGCCGTTCCTGGTCGGCTTCCTGCTCGTCGCGCTCGGCGACGAGATCACCGACTGGGTCACCCCCGGCTACGGCCTCTCCGCCACCGGACACGCGAGCATCGCGCTGCCGTTCGCCGGCGCGGCCTGCGCGGCCGCCGGGGCCTGGGAGGGCGGCCGACTGCACCGGGGGCGGGTCTTCGACCGCTCGCCGGTCCGGTCGCCGCTGGCGATCACGGCGCCCGTCCTGCTTCCGGTGGTGGTGACGGGCGGACTCGGCATGGCCGCGGCCGTCGGCGCCGCCGCGGTCGCCGGCGGCACGGCGGCCGGCACGACGCAGCCCGGCCTGTTCGCCGCCTGGGCCGGGCTGCTGCTCGCCAACACCCTGGTCGGCTCGATCGTCGGGCGGGTCCTGGTACCGGTGGTCGCGGTGCCGCTGGCCCTGGTCAGCAGCTTCGTGCTGAACGCCTACCCGGCCTCCTCCACCACCTACTGGTTGCGGCACCTGGTCGGCGGCGGGCTCCCCGACTGCTGCGCCGTGGACCAGGTCCTCGACCAGAAGGCCGTGCTGAGCGCCCTGGCGTTCTCGGGCGCGGTGTGCGCGGCGGCCGTCCTGGTGATCCGGTACCGCGGCGCGCCGGCCGCGCTCGCCGTCGCGCTGGCGGTGACGGCCGGCGGGGTCACGCTCGCCGCCCACCTCGCCCGGGGGCTCGGGCCCGAGCCCGTACGGGACCGGCCCGGCACCGCGCTGGTCTGCGACCACGGCCGGCCGCGGATCTGCCTCTGGCCGGAACTGGGCACCGCCCGTGCGGACCTGGTCCGCACGGAGGCCCGACGGGTCGTCACCACCCTGGCCGAGCGGGGCGTCCCGGTACCGGCGACGCTCACCATGGCGGCCCGGCCGGGGCCGGGCGAGGCCAAGCTGGGCGTCCCGACCACGGCCCGTGCGCAGGACGTGACACCCGGCGTGGTCGGCGGGCTGCTCCCCCGCACCCCGGACTGCGCCCGGGCGGGCGCCCCCTACCCGGCCGGCGCGGCCGCCGGACCGGTGGCCGCCTGGCTCACCGCCGAGGCCGCCCCGGACGGAGCCGCGCCCGCCGCCCGGGGTCGGTTCGGCGCGGAGGACGCCGCGCTCGCCGGGCACCTGCTGCGGCTCCCCCGGGAAGCCCAACTCGACTGGTACCGGGCGGCCACCGAGGCCCTGCGCCACTGCGACACCCCGGCACCCGCGCTGCCCCCGGGCGGTGGCCGGTGATCTGGTGGTGCAAGGCACGCGCGGTACCCGCCGTCGTCGCCGCCCTGGCCGGGACGTTCGCGGTGGGCCTGCTCATCGGCGACGGCGAACTGCCGGTGCCCGCACTGCACGGGCATGCGGGCCGCTTCCTGGTGGGGCACATCATCACGCTGCTGCCCGCCGTGTTCCTGCTGCACGGCCTCGGCCGGGGCGACCTGCGGACGGAGGCCGTCGCCGGACGCTTCCTGCGCGGGCTGGACACCGGACTCGCCCTGACCGTCGCGACGGCGGGCGCGGCGCTGGGCCTGCTCACCCACGCGGCCGGCCAGGGCGACCTCGCCCTCGTCCTCGCCCGCAACATCGCCGGCTACCTCGGTTCGGCGCTGCTGCTGCACCCGCTGATCGGTCACCGCCCGGCCGCCGCCGCCATCGCCGCCGTCCCGCTGCTCTGCGCGGCGGCCGGCTGGCACCCCGACGGCCGCCCCCAGCCCTGGGCCTGGCCCCTCCACCCCGCCGCATCCACCCAGGCGCTCACCGCCGTCACCCTCACCCTCCTGGCCGGCACCACCTGCACCCTCCTGCGCCCCCGCCCCCTGACAGACCAGAACGTCCTGGCCTGACACCCCGCACAGGAAGTCGGCCCGTCCGACTTCCCACGCACCCGGCCCCCGTAGTCCACACCCGTGCGTGGAAGGTCGACCCCTTCGACGACCCACACCCCGCACCCCGCACCCGGAACCGAGGCGACGGCACGCCTTCCCGGTCCAGCTCCGGCACCGAAGGAGGCTCCCCGCGCAGGAAGTCGGCCCACCCGACTTCCTGCGCACCCGGGCCGGAGATCGGCGAGGCCGGCCGGGGGCCGAGGACAACTGGGCCGGGCACCTCCCGGAGTGGCCCGACGCAGGACGTCCGCCTGCTCGACTTCCTGTGCAGGTTGTGGGCGCGGCCAGCGGCAGCGAGTGCGGTACTCGAAGCGGCCTGGGGGCCTGCGCAGGAAGTCGGCCCGCTCGACGTTCCGTGCCAGTGCCGGGGTGTCGGGGTGGGGCGTGGGGCGGTCGGCGACACAGGAAGTCGGCCCGGCCGACTTCCTACGCGCTCGTGCGCCCGCGCCCCGCGCCTCCGGCTGGCCGTCAGCGGCGGCGCCCCCGGCTCCCCGGGCTGCCGGGGCGGGGCTTGCGCGGGGGGCGGCGGTCGGCGGCCGCCGGGGTGGTGGTCGTGGCGGGCCAGTGGGTGGGGCGGGTGAGGGCGGGGGGCAGCTTGGTGGCGGCGTCCCCGCGGGCGGCGTTGAGCTGGGCCTGGGTGAGGAAGAGCGCGTCGGTGAGGTCGGCGCCGGCCAGGTTGGCGTCCCGCAGGTCCGCGCCGATCAGGTCGGCCGTCCGCAGGTCCGCGCCCGAGAGGTCGGCCGCGACGAGCAGCGCCCCGCGCAGGTTGGCGCCCCGCAGGTCGGCGCCGCGCAGGCGGGCACCGAAGAGGTCCGCGCCCCGGTGCTCCTTGCGGCGCGGGACGGCGGCCCGGACCAGCTCGCTCGCCTTCAGCAGCAGCTCGCTCACCTCCTGGCGGTGGGCGGGCACGTCCACCGCCAGGATCTCCGCCGGGGTGCCGGCCGCGAGCCGGTCGGTCTCCGCGAGCGCCCGGCGCAGCTCGGCACGGAGCGGGCGGGCGGGCTCGTAGGAGAGCGCCTCGGTGAGGTACCAGAGCAGTTCGTGCAGCTGCCGCACCACCGGGAACACGTCGGTCATCCGCCGGGTGTCCTCCGGTGCCTCGCGCCAGCTCCGGCCACCGAAGGTGACCTGGGAGACCCGCTGACCGGCCCCGAAGCAGTCGTAGACCGTGCAGCCCTGAAAACCGCGGTCGCGCAGCTGGGCGTGGATGCCGCAACCGAAGTCGGTCTGCAGGTTGCGGCACGGGGTGCCGGCCGCCTTGTCGACGGCGAAGTCGGCGCCGGCCGCGAACGGCAGCGCGACGCAGCACAGCCCGAAACAGCTCCCGCAGTCGGACAGCAGGCTGATCGGGGCGGGCGTGGGCTCGGTCACTGTGCTGGTGTTCCTCCGTACGGCGGCGCCCGGGCGGTCCGGGTCCGCGGGGCGGCAGGGGCGGCCAGGGGCTGCCGGGCCTGCCGGGGGCTCGCGCGCACTGCGCGGGCGCCCGTCGTAGAGCGTACCGACACCGGCGCGGGGCCGGGGCGCCCCGGGAACCGGGGGGCGGTGAGCGGCAGTCCGTTAGTGTGGTCGGCCGGTGTCGGTTCGGGATCTGTACGAAGGTCCGTACGAATCGGGGGCACCGCAGGCACCGGAGCAACCGAACAGTGGAGGAATCAGGCATGTCCCGGCACGACGTCACGCCGTACCCGGACACCGAGAGCGAGAACGCCCGCACCACGGGCGACACCGCCCCCGCGAAGGCGGCGGCGGCCCTGCGCCTCCCGCCCCGCGCCCGTACCGCCGCCCTCACCCTGCTCTGCTTCGCCGTCTGCCTGGCGATCGGTGCCCAGCAGTGGACCACCGCCCAGCTGGGCGGCTTCGACCTCGGCATCTTCGACCAGGGCGTGCGCGGCTACGCGCACTTCGGTCTGCCGGTGTCGTCGCTGAAGAGCTTCCACCACGAGTTCCCGCCGGACTTCTCGCTCCTCGGCGACCACTTCTCCCCCGTGATCGCGCTGCTGTCGCCGCTGTACTGGCTCTGGGACGACCCGCGCTCGCTGCTCGTCGGCCAGGCACTGCTGTTCGCCGCCGGGGTCCCGCTGGTCCGCCGGGTCGCCGACCGCTGCTTCGCCGACGCCGACCCGCGCACCGCCCGCCGCGCCGCCGACCTGGCGGGCCTCGCCTACGGGCTGGGCTGGCCGCTGCTGGTGGCCTCGCGCGGCGGCTTCCACGAGGTCGCCTTCGCCGTCCCGCTCACCCTGCTGATGCTGGAGCGCGGGCTGGCCCGCCGCTACGGCACGGCGGCGCTGGCCGGTCTGCTGCTCTGCTGCACCAAGGAGGACCTGGGGCTGGCGGTCGGCGCGTACGGGCTGGTGCTGCTGCTGCGGGGCCGCCGGGACGAGGACCGTGACCGGCGCCGGCGGACCCTCCGCTGGGGCACCGGCTTCCTGCTCGGCGGACCGCTCGCCTCGGTGGTGGCGATCGCCTGGCTGGTGCCGGCGATGGGCGGGGTGCCCGGCTACTACTGGAACTACGGCTCGCTGGGGACGGACGCCGGCGACGCCGCCTCCAGCGTGCTCGCGGACCCGACGCTGCTGGTGTCGGCCGCCTTCGACGCCCCGCTGAAGCCGCTGCTGCTGCTCTGGATCTTCGGCACCCTGTTCCTTCTGCCGCTGCGCTCGGCCACGGTGCTCTGCGCCCTGCCGCTGCTGGCGGAGCGGGTGCTCTCCAGCAACCCGAACCACTGGTCGATCGCCCGGCACTACGACGCGTTCCTCTGGCCGGTCCTGCTGGTAGCGGCGCTGGAGGTGCTGGGCCGCCGGCACGACCGCGTGCGCACCCGCCGCCTCGGGGTGGCGGCGGCCGCCGTGACGATCGCGGCCGCGCTGCCGCTCGGGGCGGCCGGCCTGTTCGTCCACGCCTACTGGCAGCCGAAGCCGAGCGAGGCGGCGCTGATCCGGGGCGCCGAGCGGATCCCGGACGGCGTCACGGTCGAGGCCGACAACCAGGCCGCTCCCCGGTTGACCGCCCGCACCGACGTGGTGCTGGTGGACGGCACCCCGCGCGGGCGCGAGTACGTGCTGATCCGCGCCGACAAGCGCGCGTTCCCGTTCAAGACCGACCGCGAGCAGGCGGCCCGGATCGAGCTGCTGCTGGCGCACGGCTACCGGCAGGTCTGGTCCGAGGACGGCGTGGTGCTGCTGCACCGGGAGAGCTCCGAGCCGGTCCCCGGCGAGCACGTGCCCGGCCCGGGCAGCACGGGGTACCAGGACGAGGTGCCGTCGGACGTCGGCCACAACCTCTTCCGGGGCTGACCGGGCCGACCCCCGGAGACCTCGGCCGACCCGCCCACAGTCGTCCGGTGAACCGAGACCCCTCCCCGACAGGCCTCCAACCCGACCGCGAACCCGACCGCGAGAACGGCCGTGGGCCGGGCCTCCCGGTCGGCGCGACCCGGCTGGTGGCGACCGCGCACGCCCTGCGGCGCAAGCCGGTCGGCGAGCTCACCGTCGAAGACCTGCGTCTGCTGATCCGGCAGGACGTGCGCCTGCTGCACCTCCCGCCACGGGCGCTGGACGTCCTGCGGGACGACCCGATGGTGGCGGGCGACCTCTACGAGGGCGACCTGCTCCACGCCGTGCTCACCAGGAGTCCGGACGTCTGGAGCCGTCAGCCCGCACTCGGGCACCGGCTCCGGCAGATCCTCGCGGAATCGGTCGGGCTGCCCCCACCGCTCCGTCGGGAGGCCGAGCGCTTCCTGGCCCGGTCGTGCCCGGCGAGCCGGGAACCGCTCGGCCCTCGTAGCGCGACCGCCCCGCACGCTCCGGCGCCCGACCGCCACCCGGGCGGCGGCCGGGCCACGGCCGATGAGGCGACGGCCGGCCCCGCGCCCGGGAACGCTCAGCCCTCGTACGGCAGCAGCTCCGCGCGCTTCGGCGGGCGGCCGTCGCCCGAGGAGCGGCCGGGCAGCTGGCGGCCGACCCGGTACCTGGCCGACCCGGCGCCGGGGTACCCGGGCACGCTCAGCCCTCGTACGGCAGCAGCTCCGCGCGCTTCGGCGGGCGGCCGTCGCCCGAGGAGCGGCCGGTGAGGCGGCGGCCGATCCAGGGGCCGAGGTGGGTCCGGGCCCAGCGGGCGTCGGCGGCCAGCTTCTCCGCCCGGCCGGGCAGGGCGGCGGCCGGCAGCGGGGCGCGCCAGTCGAAGGCGGCGGGGCGGCCGAGCGCCTCCAGGACGGCCTCGGCGACCCGGCGGTGGCCCTCGGGCCCGAGGTGCAGGCGGTCCTCGGCCCAGAGGCGGCGGTCGTCGAAGCACGGGGCGGCGAAGAGGTCCACCACCGCGATCCCCCGGTCCTGGCCGAGCTCGTGCACGAAGGCCTTCATCCGCAGGATCGCCGGGAGCAGCCGGGTGCTGCCCGCCATCCGGCGGGTGGGGTCGGTACTGGTGAACAGCACCACGGTGGCGCCGGTGGCGCGCAGCGCGGTGGCGGAGCGGCCGAGCAGGTCCTCGACCTGGGCGATGTCGCAGCGCGGCCGCAGCACGTCGTTGAGGCCGCCGGCCAGGGTGACGAGGTCGGCGCGCATCGCGGCGGCGGTGGCCAGTTGCTCGTCGTGGATCTGGCCGATCAGCTTGCCCCGGACGGCGAGGTTGGCGTACCGGAAGGCGCCGGCCGGCTGCTCGGCGGCGAGCCGGTCGGCGACCCGGTCGGCCCAGCCCCGGTAGTGGCCGTCGGGGAGCAGGTCGTCGCACATGCCCTCGGTGAAGGAGTCCCCGACGGCGACGTAACTGGTGTACCCGGTGGGCTCGGTGGGCGCGCCGGGCGCGCTCTTCTCCATTGTGTTCTCCATGGCCCGACGATCGTACGCGCACCTCCACCGGCTGCCGGGGACACCCCCGGCACCGCGCAAGCCCGACAGCCGGATCGGGGCAACGGGCCGGATCGGGGCAACGGGCCGGATCGGCCCGAATCAACGGCGGCGGCAACCGAACGCCGACCGGCCGTTTATCGGCCTGCGCCAGAGTGGGTCGGGCCGGGAGGGGACGCCCGGCAGGCACCACCCGCCGAGGAGGGCACCCGGAGCGCAGGGCCGGCCGCAGCCCGTGCACCACCGCGGCCGCACTCGTCCGGGTCACCCGACCACCGGCGCGGAGCGACGACCAGCAACGGGGGAGCTGGTCGCCGGAGCCGCCACGGATCCGCCGCCGGTACCGAGGGGTTCGCGCAGCTCTCGCGGAGAGCTGCGCGAGCCCGGTCCGCGACCGGGCTCCGCCGGACCGGGAGGCCGGCCGGCAGCCACGCGTCGTCGGGGATCCGGTACCCGGTCGCGTACCCGCCCCCTCCGTCAGCGGCCGGCGGAAGCCGTCAGCGCGGGCGTCGACGGGGCTTGAGGGGCGAAGGCGACGTCCGCGCGAGGTGCGCCGGGACGGCACCCGCAGATCACCCCCCGCGGCACCCTAGCCCGCCACCACCGCGCCGTCCGCCGACAGTTCGCGCCCGCCGTCCGGTCCGGACGCCCCGCCGTCCGCCTGCGCCCCGCCCGCGCCGTCCGCCCCCGTGACCCAGTGCTCCCGCACCGCGTCCGTCGGCCGCTGCTCGCCGAGCAGGTCGAGGCCCCAGACGCCCAGGGCGTCGACCACCCGGCGCAGCGTCGCGCCCCGCTCGGTGAGCTCGTACACGGTGGCGTTGGCCGGCCGTTCCAGCCGCCGGCGCAGCACCAGGCCCTCGCCCTCCAGCTGCTTGAGCCGGGCGGCGAGGATGTCGGTGGAGACGCCGGGCAGGTCGGCGTGGAGGTCGGTGTAGCGGCGCGGGCCGGCGAGGAGTTCACGGACGATCAGGAGACTCCAGCGCTCCCCCACCGCGTCCAGGGCGCGGGCGACGGCGCAGTACTGGTCGTAGCTTCGGCGTGACATGTGGATCAGCATAGCCAAAAGGTTGGACTTTCCAAGTGCTTACTTGGTAGAACAAAGCGAGCAGAACGTGCGGGTTGACCGGTCGGGAGGCCTCAGATGGAGTTTCGGCAGTCCAGCAAGCTGACGGGTGTGTGCTACGAGATCCGCGGCCCGGTGGTCGACCAGGCCAATGCGCTGGAGGCGGCCGGGCACAGTGTGCTGCGGCTGAACACCGGCAACCCGGCGCCGTTCGGCTTCGAGGCGCCGGAGGAGATCCTCCAGGACATCATCCGCAACCTGCCCAACGCCCACGGCTACAGCGACTCGCGCGGCATCCTGCCGGCCCGTCGCGCGGTGGTGCAGTACTACCAGCAGCGCGGCGTCGCCGGAGTGACCGTCAACGACGTCTACCTCGGCAACGGCGTCTCCGAGCTGATCCAGATGGCCGTCACGGCCCTGGTCGACGACGGTGACGAGGTGCTCGTCCCGATGCCCGACTACCCGCTCTGGACGGCCGTGGTCCGGCTGGCCGGCGGCAAGGCCGTCCACTACGCCTGCGACGAGCAGGCGGACTGGTACCCGGACCTCGACGACATCGCGGCCAAGATCACCCACCGCACCAAGGCCATCGTCGTCATCAACCCCAACAACCCGACCGGCGCGGTCTATCCGAAGGAACTGCTGGAGGGCATCCTCGACCTCGCCCGCCGGCACCAGCTGATGGTGCTGGCCGACGAGATCTACGACAAGATCCTCTACGACGACACCGAGCACCACTGCCTGGCCGCGCTCGCCGAGGACGTGCTGACGCTCACCTTCAACGGCCTCTCCAAGTCCTACCGGGTGGCCGGCTTCCGCAGCGGCTGGCTGGTCGTCTCCGGACCCAAGCAGCACGCCACCGACTACCTGGAGGGCCTCACCATGCTCTCCGGCATGCGGCTCTGCCCCAACGTCCCGGCCCAGTACGCCGTCCAGGCCGCGCTCGGCGGCCACCAGTCCATCAACGACCTCGTCCTGCCCGCCGGCCGGCTCACCGAGCAGCGAGACGTCGCGCACAAGGCGCTGAACGAGATCCCCGGCGTCAGCTGTGTGAAGCCCAAGGGCGCGCTGTACGCGTTCGCCCGGCTGGACCCGGCGGTGCACCGGATCGTCGACGACGAGCGGTTCGTCCTGGACCTGCTGCTCCGCGAGAAGATCCACGTCGTCCAGGGCACCGGCTTCAACTGGCCGCGCCCGGACCACTTCCGCTTCGTCACCCTCCCCCGGGCCGACGACCTGGAGACCGCGATCAACCGGATCGGCCGCTTCCTCGCCACCTACCGGCAGACCTGACGCCCCGCTCGCCGGGGCACCTGACGCCCCGGTCGCCGGCGGTCCGGGAGCCCCCGCACCCCGGCGCAGCGGGCACGGACCCCGCCCGCCGCGGCTCGTAGGCTTGGCGACCATGACCGTCCTGCGCTCCGCCGCCCTGTTCGCCCTCGCCGCCCTCGCCGAGATCGGCGGCTGCTGGCTGATCTGGCAGAGCGTGCGCGAGGAGCGGCCGTGGTGGCTGGCCGGCCTCGGGGTGGTGGTGCTCGGCGGGTACGGCTTCTTCGCCGCGCTCCAGCCGGACAGCGACTTCGGCCGGGTGCTGGCCGCGTACGGCGGCGTCTTCGTGGCCGGCTCGCTGCTCTGGGGCATGGCGGTGGACGGCTTCCGGCCCACCCGCTACGACGTGGCCGGGGCGCTGGTCTGCCTGGCCGGGGTCGCCGTGATCATGTACGGCCCCCGGCGCTGAGCGACGGCGCTGCCGCCCAGCACCGGGGCGGACGGACGCCGGCAGACGCCGGCACCCCCGCCTACTTGACGCCGGCCGCCGCGCAGGCGTCCGCGAACGGCGCGGTGCAGATGTCGGCCGCCTTGTACAGGCCGCCGCCGACCACCGTGGCCTGCACCTTCGCCTTGGTCACCACGATCGGGGTGAGCAGCAGCGAGGGGATCCGCTGCCCGCCGCTGTCGACCCCCGCGTTGGCCGCCGCGTTGATGTCCATCCCCTTCAGCAGCTGGACGGCGATGCTCCCGGCGGCGTCCGCCTCGGGCTTGTACGGCTTGTAGACGGTGAAGGACTGCTCGCCGGTCAGCACCCGGCGCACCGCGTCGATGGAGGCGTCCTGGCCGCCGACCGGGACGTTCTTGATCCCGGCCGCCTTGAGCGCCTCGATGACGGACGCGGCCATGCCGTCGTTGGCCGCGTACACGGCCTGGAAACCGTCCTTGCCGAGGGCCTGGATGGCCTCGTTGGTCTTCGCCAGGGCCACCTCCGGCTTCCACTCGCCGGACTGCTCGTAGCCGATCTTCTTGACCCGGCCGTCGAGCGACCGGTGCGCGCCGGCCTTGAACATCGCCGCGTTGGGGTCGGACTCGGCGCCGTTGATCATCACGACGGTGGCGGCGGCGGCCTTCGGGCCGAGCGCGTCGAGCAGGGCCTGGCCCTGGATCTCGCCGGTGCGCTGGTTGTCGAAGGACACGTAGGCGGCGACCTTGCCCTCCGCCAGCCGGTCGTAGGCGACGACCTTCACGCCCTTGGCGGCGGCGGCCTCCACCCAGGGGGCGGTGACCTTGGCGTTCACCGGGTCGAGCAGGACGACCTTGACGCCCTTGGCCAGCAGGTCGTCGAACTGCCGCTTCTGGACGGTCTCGTCGCCGTCGGCGTTGGCGTAGTCGACGACGCAGCCGGTGCAGAGGGACTCCACCGTGGCCTCGATCAGCGGCTTGTCGAAGGCCTCGTACCGGGTCGAGGAGGTCTTCTCGGGCAGCAGCAGCCCGATGGTCTTGCCGGCGACGCCGTCCGAGTGCGGTGCCGCTCCGTCGCCCTGGCCGCAGGCTGCGAGGGCGAGGGCCAGCGCGAGCGTGGCCGTGCCCGCGCCCGCGCGACGGGTCGTTCTGTTCATGGTGGGTGCTGCCTCCTGACTGCGCCGCGGCTTTGCGGCAGAGGTCGGAGTCAAGCCGTGCTCGGCGATTCCGTCAATAACTGAAGGGAAACTCGATACCTTGCTGCTCGATTCGTTATGAAGTGAAGATCCGTCGGATATTCCCGCACGACAGTCGCGAAGCCTTCGCAGACCGGCGTCAACTCTTCAACATCACGAGCCCGGCCACCACCCGGGCATAGGGTGGGCGGCGACCCCACCACCCACCCGTGAGGACCGCGCAGCGATGGCCAAACCCCCCGAAATCGGCTCCCTCGCCCCCGAGTTCACCCTGCCCGGCCTGCTGTTCGACGAGCAGGCCGGCACCGCCGAACGCCGCGAGTACCGCCTCGCCGAAGCCAAGGGCGGCCCGCTGGTCCTGGTCTTCTACCCCGGCGACGACACCGCGGTCTGCACCAAGCAGCTCTGCTCGTACAGCTCCGACCTGGACCGCTTCCGCGGCCTGGGCGCCACCGTGTGGGGCATCAGCCCGCAGGGGCTGGACAGCCACGAGCGGTTCGCCCGCAAGCACCGCCTGGGCTTCCCGCTGCTCGCCGACCCGGACCGGACCGTCGTCCGCGCCTACGGCATCGCGGTGCCCGGGCTCGGGCTGCGCCGCTCGGTGTTCGTCCTGGACGGCGACGGCACGGTCCGCTGGAAGCACGTCGCGCTCGCCGGGCTGACCTTCCAGCACAGCGACACCCTCGCGGCGCAACTGGCCGCACTCGGCTAGACCGGCCCGCTTCCCGCCCACCGCCCGCCCACCGGCCGGCGCACGCGGCGGTCCCCGGCCGGCCCCGGACACGCCGGTGGCCCGGCCGGGAGTTCCCGACCGGGCCACCGGGCCGCCTAGGGCCGGTCTCCGCGCCCCCGGGCGCGCGGGGCGGACTACCAGCCCCAGCCGCCGCCCTCGCCGTCGTCGTCGGTGGTGCCGTCCCAGCCTTCGCCGACCTTGCGCAGGATCGTGTAGTGGTCGACCTGCGTGCCGTTCTCGGCGAGCGCGGTGACCTTCATCGACGACTTCTGCCCCAGGTGCGCCGGGGTGACGTCGACCTTGATGAACGAGTAGCCGGTGTAGCGGACCCGCGACCACTCGACCTTCTCGGCCACCTTCACCCCGCCCTTGGCGAAGTGGTAGGTGTCCACCGAGTCCAGCCGGTTCTCGTGGCCCTCGTAGGTGTCCGGGGCGTCGAAGCTGTACAGGCTGCGGCCGGCCGCGCCCGCCGTCACGTACACCACGCCGTCGGTGGCCGGCTCGACGGTGGCGCCGCTCGGCACCGCCTTGGAGACCTTGTTGCCGAGGATCGCGTCGGTGCGCTCGTAGACGTGGTTGTGACCGTTGATCACCAGGTCCACCCGGTACTTCTCGAACAGCGGCACCCACGCCTCGCGCACCCCGCCCTCGGAGGCGTGCTGGTGGGTGGTGGAGAAGGCGCAGTGGTGGAAGAAGACCACCACGAAGTCGACGGTCTCGTCGTTGCGGAGGTCCTTCAGGGTGCGCTGCAGCCACGCGGTCTGCTTGCCGGCCGAGATGCCCAGGTTGGCCGGGATCTCGTAGGAGACGTCGTTGGCGTCCAGCGAGATGACGCCGACGTTCTTGTAGCGGAAGCTGTAGACGCCGGGGACGGTCCGCGGGTCCGGGCCGTTGTCCGGCAGGAAGAAGCGGTTGTTCTCGCCGCCGTACCCGTGGTGCGAGTACCAGGCCTCCATGTCGTGGTTGCCGTAGGAGACCATCCACGGGACCTTCGAGGCGACCGTCTCGGTCTGGACCAGGAAGTCGTCCCAGGTGCGGGCGTTGTACACCGACTTGTCGGCGTCCTGGCCGGAGCCGGCCGGGTCGGCGTAGCAGATGTCGCCGGCGTGCAGGTGGAAGGCCGGGTTCTGGGCCAGGATCACGTGGTCGTTGCCGGCCGCGTGCGCGCTGACGCCCTGGTCACCGAAGGCGGTGAAGGTGAACGGCTCGTACACCTTGCCCCAGCGGCGGTCGCGCGAGGGCGCGGTGCGGAAGGTGCTCAGCGTGGAGATCGCCTGCTGCGAGGCCGGGTCGAAGCCCTGGTGGCCGACGCCGTAGTAGTACGTGGTGTCGGGCTGGAGGTCCTCCAGGGCGACGTGCAGGTAGTACTGGTCCACCGGCTGGCCGGTCGGGGTCAGCGCGGGGGTGTGCAGGGCGCGCACCTCGGCCTGGACCTTGTGGCCGAGGTCCCACGGGTTCCTGCCGTAGCGCAGGAACGGCTTCTTCACCGGGGCCGGGACCTGCCAGGAGACCCGGAACTGGGTGTCCGGCTCGGGGCCGAACGCGAGGTGACGGCCGATCGGGGCGACGAGCGCGCCGTCGACGCCGTCGGCCGTGCCGCCGGTCAGCAGCTGCGGGGAGGCCGGCGCGGCCGTCGCGACACCGCTGCCCAGCGAACCTCCCACGGCCAGGGCGCCGACGCCGACGGCACCGGCGGTCAGCATCCGGCGGCGGGAGAAACGGGCCCGCAGGTACTCGTGCTGCTCGGCCATGCTCATGCGGTCGGCGAGCTTCGCGGGCACGCCCATGTGGGGGATATCCATGGGCGGGACTCTTCCAGCGCAGCGTTGACCGCGCACCTACAGGCGGTGAACGCACCCCGGCGTGCCGGTCAGTCGAACGCCAATGTTCGACCATGTCTCGGCAAAGTCGCCCCGGGCGGCCGGAGGCCGCCGGATCACCCGGCCCGGCCCGGGTCCTGATCCCCCGGGTCCTGATCCCCCATCGCCGGCTCCGCCGTACCGGCCGGGGCGCAGCCGGACCGGCCGGGGCCCCGCGCTACCGGCCGGGGCCCCCGCGGACGAAGGGCTCCGCCGGCCGACAGCCTCAGCGCGGCGGCGGGGCGATCTCGTCCCAGGTGGAGGGGGCGCGGTTGCCGGTGCCGTCGCACGTCCGGCAGACCTCGTCGCGGTAGGCGTGCTTGGCGCCGGCCGCGTCGACCCGGTAGCGGACGTAGACACCGGTGCCGTCGCAGAGGAAGCAGTTGCCGCCACCGCCGCCGACCTCGGTGGTGCCGGTGCCCTGGCAGGTGCGGCAGCTGAGACCGGCGGTGCGGCCGGTGCCCGCGCAGATGCGGCAGACCGTGGTCACGTCGTGATTCCTCCCAAGCCGGGGCGCCCGGTAAATGGTAGTGCCCCGGCCCGCCGGACGGACCGCCCCGGAGCCGGGCACCCGCACCGGGCCCGGTGCGGGCCGCCGGACCGGGCCGCCGACGCCTCAGCCCGGGAGGCCGTCGCGGATCCGGCGGGAGACGGTGACCTGCTGGAGGTCGAGCAGCCCGGGCGGCTCGGCCAGGCCCGGGCCGCCGGCGTGCACCCACTCGGCTATCTCCTCGACCATGTCGTCCGCCAGCACCCAGCCCAGCCAGACCGGACGGCCGCCGGCCGCGCGGCCCTCGCTGGACGGGCCGACCACCACGACGTTGGAGTGCGCGCACGCGTCCAGGCACTTGACCGCGCGGACCTTGCCCGCTCCGCCGACGGCCTCGCGCAGCCGCTCGTACTGGCCCGCGTGGTCGACGCCCGGGTGCTTCTCCTGGGTGCCGCAGCAGCAGCCCCGGCAGACGGTGACGGTCACCGGGGCCGCGGGCCCCTTCCCGCCACCGCGCTCGCGGTCTCGACGGCTCATCGGCTCAGCGCTCCTCGTGGTTCCCGGCCCCGGCGCCCGGGGCTTCCTGGTGGAGGGCCCGCAGCCACGCCCGTTCGCGCAGCAGCCGCAGGCCGTTGAGGCCGACGATCACGGTGGAGCCCTCGTGCCCGGCGACACCGAGCGGCAGTGGCAGCGTACCGGCCAGGTCCCAGACCACCAGGACGGTGATGAACGCCCCGGCGATCGCCAGGTTCTGCACGACCAGCCGGCGGGCCCGCCGGGAGAGCGCCACCACGGCCGCCACCGCGGTCAGTTCGTCGCGCACCACCACCGCGTCCGCGGTCTCCAGGGCGAGGTCGGACCCGGCCCGGCCCATCGCGACCCCGCTGTGCGCGGCGGCCAGCGCGGGGGCGTCGTTGACGCCGTCCCCGACCATCAGCACCCGGTGCCCGCCGTCGGCCAGTTCGCGGACCGCCGCCACCTTGTCCTGGGGCAGCAGCGCGCCCCGGACGTCGGTCAGACCGACCTCCCGGGCGAGGTGCTCGGCGGCGAGCCGGTTGTCGCCGGTGAGCAGCACCGGCGGGCGGCCGGTGAGCGCGGCCAGGCCCCGGACGGCGGCCGCGGCCTGTTCGCGCGGGCGGTCGGCGAGGCCGAGCACGCCGACCGGCTCCCCGTCGCGCAGCACCAGGACGGCGGTGCGGCCGGCCGCCTCCAGCTCGGCGACCGCGGGGTGCCCGCGGTACGGACCGGGGGCGCCCACCGCGACCACCGCGCCGCCGACCACGGCTCGCACGCCGATCCCCGGAGTTGCGGTGAAGTCGGTGGCCGCGGGCGGCACCAGGCCGCGCTCGCGGGCGGCGGCGACCACCGCCCGGGCCAGCGGGTGCTCGCTGGGGTGCTCGGCGGCGGCCGCGAGGGAGAGCAGCTCGGCCTCGGTGACGCCGAGCGGGCGCAGCTCGACGACCTTCGGCGTGCCCTCGGTGAGGGTGCCGGTCTTGTCCAGGGCGACGGTGTCCACCTGGCCGAGCCGCTCCATCACCACGGCGGACTTGACCAGCACGCCGTGCCGGCCGGCGTTGGCGATGGCGGAGAGCAGCGGCGGCATGGTGGCCAGCACCACGGCGCACGGCGAGGCGACGATCATGAACGTCATGGCGCGCAGCAGGGTGGCGGTCAGCTCCGCGCCGAGGGCGAGGGGGACGGCGAAGAGCAGCAGGGTGGCGGCCACCAGAGCGGCGGCGTAGCGCTGTTCGACCTTCTCGACGAAGAGCTGGGTGGGCGCCTTGGTCTCGGAGGCCTCCTGCACCATGGCGACGATCCGGGCGATCACGGAGTCGGCGGCGTCCCGTTCGACCCGGATCCGCAGCGCGCCGGCGCCGTTGAGGGTGCCCGCGTACACCTCGTCGCCGACGGACCGGGCGGCGGGCAGCGGTTCGCCGGTGATGGTGGCCTGGTCGACCTCGCTGCTGCCGTCGAGGACCCGGCCGTCGGCGCCGATCCGCTCGCCGGGGCGGACCAGCACGGTGTCGCCGACGGCGAGTGCGGCGGTGGGGACGGTCTCCTCCCGGCCGTCGGCGGTGAGCCGGCAGGCCGTGGCGGGGGCGAGGTCGAGCAGGCCCCGGACGGAGTCGGCGGTGCGGGCGGTGGCCAGCGCCTCCAGGGCGCCGCTGGTCGCGAAGATCACGATCAGCAGGGCGCCGTCCAGCGGCTGGCCGATGGCCGCGGCGCCGAGGGCGGCGACCACCATCAGCAGGTCGACGTCCAGGGTCCGCTCGCGCAGCGCCCGCAGCCCGGCCAGGGCGGGCTCCCAGCCGCCGGCCAGGTACGCGGCCGCGTACAGCACACCGGACGCCCACCCGGGGCCGTCGAGCAACCGCACGGCGAGGGCGGCCAGGAAGGCCGCGGTGGCGGCGGCCGCCCAGCGGGCCTCGGGCAGCGCGAGCACCCGGGTGCGGCGCGGGGGCGCCGTCGCGGGAGCGGTGGGGACCGGCGGTCGGGTGAGCACGGTGGCGGACATGTCCGCCACGATACAGGAACATATGAACACACTTTCATTCGTTCCTGCGGGCCGGGCCCCCCGGAGTCCCGCCCCGTAGGATGCCCCCATGGGACACGCAGCCGCCGAGAACGCCGTGCCGCAGATGCGCCTGGACGCGTCGAACGCGGCCAAGGTGGCGAACACCCTCCAGGCCCTGGCCACCCCCTCCCGCCTGCTGATACTCGCCCAGCTGCGGGAGGGCCCGCGGGCCGCCACCGAACTCGCCGACGCCGTCGGCATGGAGCAGTCCGCCTGCTCCCACCAGCTCCGCCTGCTGCGCAACCTCGGCCTGGTCGTCGGCGAGCGCCGCGGCCGCTCGGTGGTCTACTCCCTCCACGACGACCACGTCGCCGCACTCCTCGACCACGCCGTCTACCACGTCGACCACCTGCGCCTCGGCGTCACCGACGACCGGTAGGGCTCACTCCGGAGCCCCGCGGCTCACGGCATCCGCCACTGCTGGTAGGCGTTGCCCGGCGTGCAGGCGGTCATGGTGGCCTGCCTGCCCGCGCCGTTGTCGGTCAGGCAGGTCGACCCCATGTAGTCCTTGAGGTAGTAGACGCCCTGGGCGCCCGCGCCGACCACCGACCAGTTGGCCATGAAGCTGAACCCCGGTGAGAGCAGCACCTTCTGACTCGACGTGTTCGAGAAGTCGGTGTCCTGGACGAGGGCCGGCCCGCTCAGGCCGCACGCGTGGATCTCGTACCAGCCGCCCGGGTTCGGGTCCGAGCGCACCCAGCCGTAGGCGGTCGTCCCGCCCACCACGACGGCGCCGCCCGGCGACGGGCCGGCGGCGGCCAGGCCGAGCTTCTGGCCGTCGGCCACGTTGACGATGTCGCCCCACCGGCTGCCGCCGCACCCCGCGGGCACGGTCGGCGCCGACGGCTTGGACTCCGGCGGCTTGGGAGCCTCGGGGCTGGGCGCCGGCTGGTTCGGCGCGGGCGCCGACGGGGCGGGCTGTTGGGGTGCGGGGGCCTGCGGCGCGGGCTGGTTCGGCGCAGGAGCCGCCCCACCGCTGCCGCTACCGCTACCGCCCGTCTTCGGTGAGGTGCCGCCCGATCCGGCGGCGGATCCCCCGGAGGACCCGCCGGCCGACCCCGTACCGCCGGCCGCCGAGCCGCCGCCCGGCTTCGGTGCCGCGCCCGGTGCCGGGACCTCCGGCGCGCCGCCGGCGGGCGGCACG
>NZ_JBEPAA010000083.1:0-33745 GCF_040298365.1 Kitasatospora sp. NPDC001603 | reverse complement strand
CACGTGCCCGTCCCTGGATATGGGGCCGTCCAGCTCCGCCAATCCGACAACTACGACGCCGCTACGTATACCTGCTTTGAGGAACGTAGCACTAGGGCGAGTCGGAGCCGGGCGGCGAGTGGCGACCAATCTGATATACCAGAGGTATACCGACGGTGTGCGATCGCGGCATGGCTGGTACGACGATCAAGGTCTCCCCCGATACGCGTGACCGGCTGGCCGTCCTCGCGGCAGCCTGCGGCACCACGATCGGCGCCCAGGTGGCGCTCCTGGTGGAGCAGCAGCCCACCGCCGAGCAGATCGCCGAGCGCGTCGCCGAAGGGCGCCGGCTGCTGCGGGGCCACTTCGGGATGCCCCTCACCGACACGGAACTGGACCGGGGCCCGGACCTGCTGCAGCGGGTCTACGCCGTCGCCGCGGAGGACGCGCGCGCCAAGGTCACCCCGAGGCGTAGCGCATGATCATTCTGGATGCCAGTGCCCTGGCCGCGCTGGCCGCCGGTCACCCGCGTCTGCACCGGATCGTGGACTCCGCTCTGCACAGGCCGTTCCAGCACCTGCTGGTGCCGGTGCTGTGCCTGGTCGAGGCCGAGGTCAAGGACGAGGGCGCGGCGCACGCGGTGCTGGCGCTGCCGTCGCTGGAGTTCGAGCCGCTGGACGCGAGCACCGCGGTGGTGGTGGCGACGATGGTCCGCGACGGGTACGGGGGCCAGGACCTTGCGCACGCGATCGCCGCGAGCCTGCCGACCCCGGCGCGTCCGCAGCAGCACCTGATCCTGACGGCCCGTGCGGATCTGTACCCGCCCGGCATCGTCACCGTCGACATCGACGACCCCCGCCTGGAGCCGTAGGCGCGCTTAGCGGGAGCGTCCCGGGACGAGCTCGGCCGGGCGACGGAGCCCGGATCCTCGCCGAGGAGATCCTGCCCGCCGTGCTGGCCGGGCCGCGGCCCAGGAGCGGCTGGTGGTGGTGTTCGTGGCGGGGCAGGCCGGCAGCGGCAAGACGCTCGTCATGGACCTGGTGCACGCCGCACTCGCCCGTCGCGGCGGCGCGGTGCGGGTGGACCGCGCCGCCTACAAGGCCCTCGCTCCCGGCTACCCGCGGTCCCTGGCCGAGGACGTGCGCACGGCCGGGGTGTGGGTGCGCGCGGACACCTACGGGTGGCAGGCCCGGCTGGAGGCGCGGCTGCGGCAGGAGCGGTTGACGCGGTGGTGGAGGCGGCGCTGGGCCGCCCCGACGAGTTCTGGGCCGAGCTCGCCGCCTACCGCGAGGCGGGCTACCGCATCGAGGTCGTGGCCATGGCCGTGCCCGAGGCACTCAGCCAGCTCGGCCTCATGGACCGCTACCTGCACTTGGCCGCCGAGGAGCGGGCCCGCTACGTGGCCTGGGACAACCACGACGCCTGCGCCGCCGCACTCGCCGCAGTGAGAGGACGACCACCTGGCCGGCAGCCACAGGTCGGCCGAGCGCGCGCACCGCCGCACCCCGCCCCACCGTCGCCTTCCGACCGGTCAGTCGCCCGTGCCCGTCCCCAACGCCAGACCACCGGCTCGCGGTCACGTCCAGGCGCAACTGGGCGCCGGGCCAGGGCCGGGGGTGAGGACGGTGTTGGTGCAACGTAGGTGGGCGGTGAGTCGGTCGAGGGTGCGGGGCGGGAGGCCGGTGGGTGGGGTGGCAAGGATGACGGGGCAGGCGGTGGCGAGTGCGGTGATCACTTCGGCGTAGTGCTCTCCGAGGCTGTCGGCGAGTAGGACGCGGGTCAGGTCGAGGCCGTAGTCGGCGGCCGCGGCCCACCGGAGGTCGGGGAGACCCACGGCGGCGGTCCAGGCGTACCGGTCGGCGTTCGCTGGGCCGGCCGCGGTGCGAGCAGCAGGCCCGTGTCGGTGACCTCAGTGACGGTGCCCTTGGCGAGGCCACCGTGCGGCAGGAGCGGGGCCAGCGGTTCGACGACGGGCAGGACGGTGGCCTGGGCCTGGCGGGCGCGGGGGCCGGGGAAGTCTCGTCGAGGAGATCCGCGAGCCGCTTGAACAACTGGCCTGCCCGCTGACCCCGTCCACGACCAGACGCACGCCGTACAGGCGGCCCGGGCCGACAGAGGGCCGACTCGGCCGGTTCCTCACGACCGACAGCGGCGAAGGAACGGCTGCGCGTTCTCACACTCGCGGACGTGGGCGCAGACGACCAGCGGTCGGAGCAGCTCAGATCGGCTCAGCTCCCGACACGAGCGCCGCTCAGCGGAGGCGTTGTGTCCCGCTGCGCCGCGTTCAGCAGTGCTTCCAGGCGCACCGCCCGTGCCAGTTCCGGGCACTGGCGCCGGGCGCGGGCCAGCGCGGCACGGGCGTCGTCGTGGCGGCCGAGAGCGGTGAGCGCGGCGGCCAGGGTACAACAGGCGTCGCTGCGCCAGAACGGGGAACTGGCACTCACGCTCCAGCGCTGGGCCAGGCGGGCGGCCAGCTCGGGCCTGCCGTCGAGCAGCTCGGCGTCTGCGGCGGTCTGCGCGTACTTGTGCGTCCAGTTCGGTTCCGGCTGGGAACCGTCGCCGTGGAGACCGATGAGTGCCAGGGCGACGCGGTGGCGGACTTCCCGCTGGGGGAGTTCGCCGGCCTCGCCGGCGGCCACCGCCGCTGCGGCCAGCAGCTGGTAGCCGGAGGCACGGCAGGCTCCCTCATGGCTCTGCAGCAGTTCCCGGGCTCCGGCGTCCGCCTGCTCGTACCGGCCTTCGGCGAGCAGGACACCCACCTCGGTGGCACTCACCCGGGTCGAAGCGGGCAGCGAGTCGAGCTGCCGGCGGGCCTCACCGATCCGGCCCCGGATCATCTGCCGTTCCGCACGCGTCAGTGCGGGGTGGCGCAGCTGGTGTTCGATCAGGTCGTGCCGCAGCGTGAGGCCGAGCGCGGCCCACAGCGGGGCGAGCGGGCCGGCGTGGTAGCGCAGGTTGGCGACAACGGTGGTCACCAGCAGGGAGATCCCCAGGTCCCGGGTGAAGGCCTGCGGGTACGCGGCGAGCAGCGCGCCGAGACCGAGTTGGACGGTGAGCAGTGCGGCTGAGTGCAGCCACAGGCGTGGGCGCAGCCAGGGGGTCGGGGTGATCTCGTAGACGATCGTCAGCTCGGCGGCGGGCACCAGGCCGATCTCGACGGGCACGCCGACGACGGTGGTGGAGACCAGCTTGCGGCCCCGGCCGTAGCGGACCACTGTCAGCCGGACACCCGCGGCCCGGTGGAACAGCAGGGTCCACATGTCGGGCAGCAGCAGGGCGAGCCAGCTGCCGAACAGGATCCCCAGAAAGGCGGGGGGTTCGTCGTCCCGTAGCGCGAGGATGACCAGCGGGGCGAGCAGTACGGCGAGCAGCCGCCGGGCCAGGCGGCGGGATACGGGGAATGTCACGGGCGAAGCATCCCGGTTGATGGCCGGAAAGGGAAGTCACCATCGGGCAACGCTCGTGACGGCTGGCACTGCCCGCCTTCGTCAAGCCCTGCGAGAGTGTCCACCCTCTGACGGCCGCGACCGGGCCACGCCAGGTCGGCAGCTTGTGGATGGCCGGCCGGACCGAAACGTGGCCGTCCCGCAGGTGCAGGAAGCGGTGATCGGCCTCCCAACAGCGCTCCTCGGCCGCGCCGCCCAGGTACGCGGTTACCTCCTCCACAGCCCGGCAAGTGCTACGGACCTGCTCCGCTCCCGCCGCCGTCGTCGTCGGCGGCCGCGCCGACGCCCGGCCGAGGACGGCTGTCGTCACAAGTCCCTTGACCCTGCTGATTTCCGTTACCGAACCGGGTCTCCGTTCGACCTCGGTGGCGATTGTTCCCTGGCCGTCACTGCGCGCCGAAGCCGCTGATGAACGTCCGCAGGTCCGCGCTCAGGTCCAGTGCTTCCGTGGTGGCGTCGTAGTCGATCCACCAGACCACGGGAACCGTGGGGGCGAGCTCGCGCAGCACCGTGTGGATGACGGTCAGCGGCGCGGACCAGGGCTCGCGGTCGGCGAACGAGAGCACCCGGTGCCGCAGGCCGAAGGAGAGCTCGGCCACCTGGCCCGGCCCTACTTCCACCTGGATCTCCAGATGGCGGCCTTCGAAGTACTCGCCCACCGCCGCGCCGGGCCAGTTCCTCGTGACGGACTCCTCCAGCTGTTCGCGCGTGAACGGCCACGGTCCGCCGGTCTTCTCACGGTCGGCGCTGACGTAGAAGTCGGATCCCACAGATGCTCTCGTTTCTGTCAGGGCGCCGGGCCGGGAACGCGTCCGGGGACGGCCCTGACACGGCCGGTGACGTTGTTGGCAGCGATGAGCGCGTCGAAGTAGGCGGAGGCCTTCGCGTCGTTGGTGATCAGTTCGAGGTGGTTGACCTTGTCGCGCGGGTCCTGGAGTGCCGAAGCGTACTTGTTCAGCTTCTTCTCCTCCCCTTCCATGGTGTTCTCGTACGCGAACTCGAAGATGCCGTCGGCATTATCGAGCCGGAAGGGCGACCTGCAGTTGGCGTTCTGGCCGATGTACTCGGTGTCGATCGCGGCCCCATCCTCGAAACGGACACCGTCGGCGTCCATCCCCAGCTCCCGGCCGTCCCTGGGGTCGGTCACCGTGGTGTAGAGCCGGTACTCCGTCGACCCGGCCACCCGAAGCTGATACGCCCTGCGCCCCAACGAGATCGACGGGTAGCCTCGGCGGTGCCGAAGCCAGTCAGCGACAACCCCGCCGACCCCGCGCGCCAGGCGTGAATTCGAACTCCACCGACACAAACGAACTCGATCATACGAGGCCCACTTGTATCCGATGCAAAACTAGGCTTGGCCAGCAACTATCGCGCCCATGGCATCTGCGTCGACCCGGCGGGCACGTCCCAGTGAGACCCCCAGTCCCGCCCCGCCCAGTCCAATGAGGGCCGCCACATTGGCTCTGGCTCAAGCAAATCCCACTCCTCCGGATCTCCCTTTACCAACAATTCTTCTTCCCGTCGGTATCCTCCTTCCAATACCGTTACCAAGAATTCAGAGAACCCTCCGTCAAAGCGGTCAATCATACCCCGATACCACAATGCGACATTCCACAGATCAGGGTCTTCCCCATAAGTAATCCAGCACAAGTGATTATGGTTGCTATTACCACCCCAGGCCAGGAGCCCGGCATGGTCAGGATATACCGGCGTTCTCCCCTGACCCAGAAACTGATCTTCCGTTTCAACCTGGATCCTAAAATCCGTGTCATTGTCAAATCGCCATCTAGCCATACCTGAAGGAGCAATCGAATTGGCGTGAACTCTGGGCGAACGAACCCCCCACTCACCCGCGAAACTTACTCCGCCATACAGATCAATGAATGCCCGGTAATCCGACGGGAGACCCGCGCCCAACTCTGTCTTAGCAACCCCCCATGGAACTGCTTCCGGTACATATAGAGGCTCTCCCATAATTGATCGAAGCCGTCCAAACCAATCGGTCACAATATGACTCCATATTCCGTGGAAGGCGTAAGCAAGTTAACTACAGCCACTTGATCAAGAAGCGGTCAAGCCAGCACAAGATCCTACCTAATTCCACAACTGGACAATTTGGCCAGTAGTTGGATTGACTTTCTCATTTTTCACCCATGCGAAGTCGCGTATTCCAGGAGAGCCGTTAACCTTCTGACCGAAGGCCGACATGAAGAATGCCTTTGGGATGGTACTTGAAGGCGAATCGTAGATCGCTATTACGGTATAGTCAACAATCTCACGATTCTTCAGCGCGTCGCCCACTGATATTTCAAAGCTTCGCATCGAGCCGGGTCCAGTATTAGTGCCGACCTGGAAGCATGGCGCCAGGTTTGCAGCCTTGCCACGCCCACCAAGCTCTCGTGCAATAAAATGACATCTGGCAAGAGGCGTATCGTCCGGGGCGACAGTGAATCCTCCGCTCCTAGCAATCGACTGGGCATCGGTCCAGCCAGTTATATTGCCGCCTGCTTCAGTTCCTCGTTCTCCGTCTGGGCTCCCCGACAAGCAAGCCTGTGCGCCAGTCGGACGTGTTCGCCTTCCCCCATTTGCATACTTCTCCTTTGACCAGTAATTGATCCATCCTGCACCACCATTCCTCCGATCGTCATCTACAGCCGTTGTCGGCCGTCGGTCCAGACAACTGCTGGGCCTACTCCTGTCCGGGCTGCCTTGCCCTGCCTGAGGATCAGGTGCCGTTGCGGTAGTGGGGGTGACATTGGGGACGAGAACGAGGAGGGCGAGGAGGTCGGCGCTGCTGTAGGCGGCGGCGATGATGTCGGGGGCGTCGTGCGGGTTGGGGGCGGTCCAGTCGGCTTGGGGGGTGGGGCGCTCGGTGTAAGGCTTGGTCTTGTCGAAGAGCGGCTTGGGCGGTTCGGCCTTGGGAGCGGCCGGACGCGGGGGTGTCTTGGCGCGGCCGCAGGTCGTGCAGGTGGGGTTCTGCTGGGGGCCGCGCGGGCCGGCGGGGTTCGCGGCGGGCAGGCCTGTGGGGCTCTGAGGTGCGGAGGTCGGGGTGCTGGGCCTGGAGTTGCGCCAGTCCCGGGCGGCCTGCTTCTCCTGGTAGACGTCACTGCCCGCGTAGCCGCTCGGCGCAGTGCTCGGACTGCCGAAGCTGCTCACGCCGAGGCCCCCGACGCCCGCACCGGGGATGGAGAAGCCCGGCATCGGTGCGGTGTTCGCGCCGCTCGACGGCGGCCGGTAGCCCGAGGGGTTCGGGACGTAGGGCTCGGCCTGCGGAGCAGCCTTGGCTGCGGGCGCGGAGTTGGCTCCCGGCTTGATCTTGATAGTGCCGTTGAAGGTGCCGTTCTTGCCGAATGAGATTCCACCGCCGGCGTTGCCGGCCGAGATCTGGATGGAGCTGCCTGCCGCGCCCGGGGAGCCCGGGCCGCCGCAGCCACAGTGTGAGACGTTCTCGTGCCCGGTGGGGTCGGTGCCGCCCAGCGGGTCGCCGTTGGCGTAGGTGTAGCGGTTGGCCTGGCTGGAGGGGCTGGGGTCGAGCTGCCAGGAGTCGCGGCTGGTGAAGCCGCCGGTGCCGGGGCGGTACCAGCGGGCGGCCATGTTGACGTCGCCGCTGTCGGGGTCGGTCCAGCCGGACTGGTAGCCGAGGCTGGCTCGGGTGCCGGTGGTGGTGACGGGCTTGCCGAAGGGGTCGTAGGTGGTGGCGCCGGTGACGGTGGTGCCGTCGGTGTTGAGGGTGGCGGTGGCATCGGTGTGCTGGTCGGTGCGGATGCGCAGGTTGGCGGTGCCGTTGGTGGCGCCGAGCAGGCTTCCCGCGGCGTCGCGGGCGTAGCTCCAGGTGCCGTCGCCCGTGAGGTTGTTGGAGCCGCCGTCGTAGGTGAACCTGGCGGCGTTTCGGGTGGTGACGCGGTCGAGGCCGTCGTAGGTGTAGGTGGTGGTGCCCTCGGTGATCAGGCGGCCGAAGGCGTCGTCGGCGAGGGTGTCCTGCTTGAGGCCGGTGGTGACGGCGGCGAGGGTGCCGCGCGGGGTGTAGCGGTAGGTGCTGGTGCCGTCGGAGAGCAGGCGGTTGCGCTCGTCGTAGGTGGCGGCGGCGGTGCCGTTGCCGGTGCGGTTGCCGGCCGCGTCCCAGGTGTAGGCGGTCGTGGTGGTGTCCGCGGTCCAGGAGGTGAGGCGCCCGGCCAGGTCGTAGCCGTAGTGGTTGTCCCGCACCGGGTCGGTGACGGTGCCGGTGACGGTCTTGCGGGTGAGGCGGTTGTCGAGGTCGTACTCGTAGGTGGTGCCGGTGAGCGGGGTCGCGGTGTCGCCGCCGACGAGCAGCTGGTCGCCGGTGAGGCGGCCGAGCGGGTCGTAGCCGAGACGGCGCTCGGACATCGTCTTCAGCTTGGTGGCGTCGGCCGGGTCGGGGGCGACGTAGGACTGCTTGGCCAGGCGGCCGTCGCCGTCGTAGCCGTACCGGTTCTGCGTGCCGGTGCGGGGGTTGTGCGCCCAGTCCAGCCGGCCGTCGGCCTGGTAGCCCATGAGGGTGTCGCCGGTGTCCTTGTCCCAGCGCTTGACCAGGCGCCCGTCGGCGTCGTACTCCCAGGTCTGGGTCGCGGTGTTCAGGTCGGTGCCGGCCTTGATCAGCAGGCCGCGGTCGTTGTAGGCGTAGCTCTGGCCGGTGAGGGTCGAGGAGTTGTGCCGGACGAGGTGCCCGGCCTTGTCGTAGACCAGTTCACGGTCGGCGGTGGCCGCCTCGGCGCCGGTACCGCTCTCGCGGACCAGGCGCCCGGCCGGGTCATAGCCGCGGGTGCGGACCACGCCGCCGGGTTCGGTCAGCTTGACGGCCTGGGCGGCGACGTCGTAGGCGGTGGTCCAGGTGCGGTCGGCCGCCGCGGGATGGGCGGTGGTGGCGGGCTCGATCGTGGACTCGGGCAGGCCCCACGGGTTGAAGGTGTAGACGGTGGTGTTGCCCTTGCCGTCGGTCAGACGGGTGCGGTTGCCGGCCGCGTCGTAGCCGAACGTGGTGGTGATGTTCTGGCCGGCGGCGACCGGCTCGGTGAGCGTGGTCGGGCGGCCCAGCGCGTCATAGGCGGTACTCGTGACGGCGCCGGTGGCCGGGCTGGTGGAGGAGACCACGCGCCCTTCGAGGTCGAACCCAGTCGTGGTGGTGCGCAGCACGGCGCCGGCGGGGTCGAGGTCGTCGGTGGTGGTGGGGTTGCCGAGGGCGTCGTAGTGGGTGCGGGTGGACTCGCCGAGGGGGGCGATGGCGCGCGTCGGGCGGCCGGCGGCGTCGTATTCGAGCGTGCTGACGCGGCCGAGCGGGTCGGTGGCGGTGACCGTCTGGCCGGCGGGGTTGTAGGTGGTGGTGCTGGTGGCGCCGGTCGGGGTGGTGAGGGCGGTCTGGTTGCCGGCGTCGTCCCAGGTGAACGTGGTGGTGAGGTTCTGCGGGGTGGGCTTGCGTTCGACGGTGGTGGCGGTGAGGGTGCGGCCGAGCTGGTCGTAGGTGGCCTCGGTGCGGGCGCCGACCGGGTCGGTGGCGGACAGTGGGAGGCCGGTGGGGGTCCAGGTCGCGGTCCAGGTGGGCGGGTTGTCGTCGACGGGGGGCTGGAGGCCGCCGAGGGAGTTGGGTTCGACGCGCTGGACCTGGTGGCCGAGGCGGTCGTAGGTGTAGGTGGTGCGCCGGCCGGCCGCGTCGGTGCTGGCGGTGACTCGGGAGAGCTTGTCGTACTCGACGCGGCTGGTGGCGGTGAGCGGTGTGGTGGTGCCGGGCGGGGTGTAGTCGGGCAGGGTGGCCGAGGTGGTGCGGCCGAGCTTGTCGACGGTGGTGCGGGTGATGCGGCCGAGCGGGTCCTTGGTGGTGACGGCCTCACCGAAGGCGTTGTAGCCGGTGGTGACGGTGGGGCGCACGGGGGTGGCGGCCGCTCCCCCGCTCTCGGTCAGGATCTGCGGGGCGGTGGTGGCGACGGCGCGGCCGAGGACGTCGTACCGGTGGGTGGTGGTGTGGGCGGCGGGGTCGGCCCCGGGGGCGTTGCCGTTGGGTGAGGTGCTGGCGGTGAGCAGGCCGCGCTGGTCGTAGCTGAAGGTGGAGACGGCGGTGGGGCCGCCGGTGGAGGAGGCGAGCTGGGTGCGGGTCAGGCGACCGGCCGGGTCGTAGGTGTTGGTCTGGACGCTGTTCTCGGTGTCGCTGACCTTGAGGGTGGTGGAGGTGACCCGGTCGTCGGCGTCGTAGCCGAGGGTGGTGGTGCGCTTGAGACCGGCGGGGTCGAGGACGCTCTGGGTGATGCGGCCGGCGGTGTCGACGGTGTTCACCGTGGTGGTGCGGCCGCCACCGGTGGTGCGATTGGTGAGCTGGCCGGCGCCGTCGTACTCGTCGGCCTCCAGCACGATGGCACGGGTGCCGCCGTCGGCCTGGGTGACGTTGCGCGCGATGGTGGTGGCGGGCAGGCCGTCGTCGAAGTAGGTGTAGGAGGTGACGGCCCCCATGGCGTCGGTGACGGAGGCCACGCGTCCGGCCGGGTCGTAGGCCCGGGATTCGACGGTGAGGTCGCGGGTGCCGTTGCCGTCGCCGTTCCAGCCGTTGACGATCGTGGTGGCGAGCTGACCGCGCGGGGTGTAGGTGTGGCGGGTGACCTGGCCGAGCGGGTCGGTCACGCTGGTGCGCCGGCTGAGGTTGTCGTAGCCGTAGCGGGTGACGGCGCCCTCGGCATCGGTGTCGGTCTCCAGGCGTCCGGCCGTGTCGTAGGTGCTGGAGGCGGTCCGGGAGCCGTCGGTGCCGAGGATGTCGCTGGCGTCGGTGACCTTCGGCCCGGTCTGGGCGCTCAGGCGCCCGAGGGCGTCGTAGGAGTAGGTGGTGGTGACGCCGGCGGGCTGGGCGTCGGAGGTCTCGGTCGCCGAGGTCTTGCGGCCGGCCGCGTCGTACACGTAGGTGAACGTCAGCCCGCTCGGCAGGACGGCTCCGGCGACGTCGCCGGAGGCGCGGTAGGTGTAGGTGGTGACGGCGCCGCCGGCGGTGGTCTCGGTGGCGAGCAGGCCCGGCGGGGTGGTGCCGCCGCCGACGGCCGGTTCGGTGCCGGTGGTGTAGGAGGCGTGGGTGGCGCGGCCGTCGGGGCGGGTGGTGGTCTCGGGCAGGCCGAGGGCGTTGTAGGAGACGGTGGTGCGGTAGGTGTCGTCGGCGGGGCCGGCGGAGCGGGCGTCGCGGGTCTCGGTGGGCTTGTCGTTGCGCGGGTCGCGCGGGTTGTCCTGGTTGTGGAAGTAGCCGGTGTAGGAGGTCCAGCAGGAGTCGGCGTCGCGGCAGGTGGTGAGGGAGAGGGTGTTGCCGCGCTCGTCCTGGCCGCTGACGGTGGTGTGTCCGTTGGGGTCGGTGACGGTGTGGACGAAGCCGCCGGTGTCGTAGGTGTAGCTGGTGGTGCCGCCGCCCGCGTCGGTGCGCGCTATCAGGCGGTCGGCGCGGGTGGCGTCGTGGATGTCGGTCGAGACGTTGCCGGCCGGATCGGTGAGCGTCACCTTGGAGGCCAGTTCGGCGGAGGAGGAGGCCGAGCGCGCCTGGTAGTGCGCGGCGACGCGGTCCGCGGTCAGCGGGTGCTGGTAGAACGCGACCTCGTCGATGTAGCCGTCGAACCAGGACCAGCCGCCGTTGCCGCCGGGCATCGAGCCGGTCCAGCCGCCGCCGAGGTAGGTCCGGTTCATGTTCAGGTGGTTGACCGTGCCGGTGGCGGTGCCGACCAGGGCTCCGTCCAGGTAGAGGGACTGGGTGCCCTGGGTGGCACTGATCACGGCGTGGTGCCAGGAGCCGTCGTTGACCGCGCCGCCGGAGGTGATCGGGTCCCCGTCGATGCCGTAGAAGAGGCCGCGCAGCCTGCCGTCGGAGCCGACGTACAGGACCGGCACCGTGTTGTACGGCGCGGCGCCCATCGGTTCGCTCTGCTCGGACAGGATGACGCCGGCGCTACCGGTGCGGAACCAGAGTTCGGCGGCCAGGTCGCTCTTCGCCTGCAGGAGCGGGGCGGGCAGATCGACGTAGGAGGCGCTGGTGGCGTGGAACTCCGCGGCATGGCCGTCGCCGGGGCCGAACACACCGGTGAGGCCCGGCCTGACGGCCGGGGCGTAGCTGCCGTTGCCCTTGGTCGCGGCGACCTCGCTGGCGGCGGTGGTGCCACCGGTCTCGTCGAGGTGCCAGAACCCGGCCGGTGCGTCGGTGACGACCGAGCCGCGGTAGCCGACGCCCTGGCCGGCGACCTGCGCGCTGCGGGCCCGGTAGTGGGCGAGGACGTCGGCCTCGCTCAGCGGGTGCTGGTAGAGGGCGACCTCGTCCATGCTGCCCGTGAAGTGGCTGACGTCGCCGGGGGAGGCCGGCCACATCGCGGCGAAGCCGGCGCCGAGGTAGGTGTGGGTGTTCTGCTGGTGATCGACGGTGCCGGACTGGGTTCCGACGGCCTTGCCGTCGAGGTAGAGGGTCTGGTTCGAGCCCTGGGCGGAGAGGACGACGTGGTGCCAGGCGCTGTCGTTGACGGCGTTCTCGGACGGGGTGCTGGTCGTGCTGCCGTGGAACCGGCCGCGCAGCTTGCCGTCGTCACCGACGTAGAGGATCGGGGTCCAGGTGCCGCCGGGGCCGGCCGGGTCGTCGATGGCGCGGCTCTGGTCGCCGAGCAGCACGCCGGGGCGGTCGGTGGTGAACCAGAGTTCTACGGCGAGGTCGGTCTTGGCGTGCAGGACGTCCTGCGGGATCTCGACGGAGGAGCCGGCGCTGCCGTCGAAGCGGGCGGCGGTGTCGTCGGTGGGGGCGAACACGCCGGGGGCGTTCTTGGTGACGCCGTCGCCGTAGGTGCCGGTCAGTCCGGTGCCGGTGTCGCTGGCGGCGAGGGCGCCGTCGCGTTCGCCCAGGCGCCAGAAGCCGGCCGGGTCGGAGGTTTTGACGGCGTTGTTGTAGAGGAAGGAGCCGCCGGTGAAGGTCGGGGCGGAGAGCTTCCATTCGCCGCCGCCGGCGTCTGTGATCTTGGCGGCGCGCTCGGTCACCGCGTCGTAGGTCACCTGGGCGCTGGTGCGCCCCGTGGGCAGGACGGTCTTGGTGAGCTGGGGGCCGACTGTGAGCGGCCCGGTTGCAGGCCGTCCCCCACATTGGGTTGTCGTACGGCGGGTAGGGAGGGCGTGTGGGTCGTATCGAAGTCGGGCGGGTGACCTCGTCGTGCGCTGACGGCCCGACATGCTTCGCAGTGGGATGCCGGCGATTCGACCAGCGCGTCGCAGGCCGTCACGCGGCAGGAGAAGGCCCGCGTCCGCGGGTTGTCCAGATCCGCGGTGAACAGCAGGCTGCCGGGATCCCACTCACCCGTCCGCCACTGGAGGTCGAGCCGGTCGGCGAGCCAGGTCGCCCAGTCGGGCAGTGTGACCAGGCTCGTGGGCAACTCTACGTAGTCGTGCGCGACGGTCATCGGTTTCCACCGGCTGCCACCAGATCGACCGCTGCACGCAGATCGTCGTCGCTGGCATGTGATGGTGGAGTCGGGTATTGGAACTGTCCGAATGCCTCGTCCTCAAGTGCCGCGGCAGTGCTCGTCGCAGTATCAGTCGTCGGCTGCGACGAGGAGGGTAAGCCTCGCCGCGGGTCGATCGATGAGGACGAGTTCGTGGTAGTCGATGTGGATGGGGCCATAGTCGTGGAACGCCTCTTCCGGAAGTTGCCCCAGCAGGTATCTGCTGGTCGCCTTGCGGATCGGGATGTAGATCTCCTGGTCCAGGCGTGACTCGAGGGACTCTGGGAGCTTGCCGTGCTGGTTGGCCCACGAGCGGATGGCCTCGACTGCCGTCTCGGCCTCGACGGACTTGTAGGTGTCAGGGGCGATGTGGGCAAGCCACCACTGGCCGTGCCGCGGCCAGTCTTGAACACCGGCCCCGTCGTATGTGTCCCGAAACTGAGGGTGCGAGATCAGGGCTGCCAGCAGGTCCCGGTCGTCCAGCTCCTCGGGCGGCAGCTGGAAATGCTTGGTATCGACCCAGCGGTAGCCGTGGGCGCCCTCGGCGAAGTCGAAGTCTCGGAAGTTGATGAGGGAACTATCAAGGTGGACGAGGGCTGGCTCTGGTTCCATGCTCGTCATCGTAGATCGCGCCGTGCCCTCGATCCGTCGGTGATCTTTAGCTTGAGCAGCAGTTATCCCTGAAGGTCACCCATTGCGGACCCAAGCCATGAAGTCCTCGGCGAGTCCGGGAGGGTTGGCTGCCTCGGTCCGGCGGGCGATCCCCTCGTAGTACTCCAGCTCGTGGAGGATCACGGGCACTGGCTTGCCGATCGTGTTCTCGATGACGCCATCGTCGTGGAGGTGGCGAGCGAGCTGGACACATGCCTGGTTGAAGTTGGCCTCGATCAGCGCGGCGGTCGGCCCGACGGTTGTCATCCAGTCTTCGGGGCGGGTGGGCTCGTCGTCGTACCAAAGCCCGAGTTCGCTGATCCACTGGTGGCGTGCTGCGGCTCCGTCGGGGTCTCGGGTGAGGTCGCCGATGACCGTGAGCTCGTTCTGGAGCCAGAAGGCATAGTTCCAGCGGGCTTCCGCCTCGTCGGAGGCGGCCGCGATGGTGCGTTGGAACTGGGCTTCGGTGTTGTATCCGATGGTCAGGGTGGGCTGTCGTGGGTCGTCCCTCTCGTTGTCGATGAAGAAGGGGATGACGTAGGTGTCCTTTCCCTCGGCCGCTGAGATCGAGCTGATCGCTCGCTCGGCAAGGGTTCGGAGGTGGTTCTGGAAGGTCACGGGGCTGGAGCCTTTCGAGTGCGGTTGTTGACGTCGGCGGCGTAAGCGGCCCAGTCGCCGGCGGCGGCTCGCTGCCACTTGACGGCGACGCTGATGTGGATGCCGAGGGTGCGGACGAGGACTGCGGCGGGCAGTTCGGCGGCGAGCTGGAACAGAGCGGTCGAGCGGGTCTCGGCGAGCCGGATGCCGAGCTTGCGGAGCCGTTCACCCATGGCCCAGGCGCTGATCGGTCGGCCGGGCTGGCCGCCGGGGAAGAGCCAGGGCGAGTCGGTCTGGGCGAGGACCGCGTGGCTGCGACGAGCTGAGACTTGCTTCAGGGCCAGCTCGGCGACGGGCCCCGGCAGGGCGACCGCGACGTCGCCGAGGCGGATGCGGACCGTTCCTTCCGCCTCTTCGATGTGAGCGGTGGTCAGCCGGGCTATCGCTGCGGGCCACTGGGCATAGAGGAGCAACAGCAGGCCGGCCAGGCGGTCTTCGGTCCGGATGGAGTCGTCGTGCAGCAGGCGGCGGGCGGTGGTCCAGCGGGCGTCGTCGACCATAGCCTGGGACGGGCCATTCCACTTCACGGCGGGGAAGCTAAGGTCGCGGGCGATCTTCTGGGCGAGGGCCCAGCGCACGAAGTGACCTGCTTCCCTGCGGAGTTGGGTCTCGTCGCGGATCATCCAGCGTTCGAGGTCGCTCTGCCGGCAGTTCGCCAGCGTCAGGTCCTGGTCCGTGAGCCAGTCCAGGAGATAGACGGCGGCCCGCAGGTGCACGCGTACGACGTTGAGCTGGGTGTGCGTGATGTCGTTGCCGCGGCTTCGGCGGCGAAGCCGGCGGATCAGGTGCCAGGTCGCGTAGCGGTGCAGGATCTGCCGCCCCTCCGGGGTGGCGTGCGAGGCGACGAGATCCTTCACGTGCCGTTCGAGGCGGACCATCTGCTCGTCGCGGGGCGGCAGTGCGCCGGCGGCCACGAGGACGCTGCGGATGTGCTCGACGACCTTGCTGTCGGGGAGGTCGTCCAGGGCCTCGTGGGTCAGGGGGCGTCGGCCGGAGGCCAGGTCGGACAGGACGGTGGAGACGATGCCTTTCGAGAGCCAGCTCATGGCCGTCGCCGTCCGCTGGGTGTCGGCCAGGGTGTCGTGGAGGGCCTGCAGCTTGGGCGGGACGGTGCCGGTGTCGTCGGTGAGGAGCTCGTCGAGCCGTTGCTTGAGCGTGCAGCGGCGGCAGGGGCCGGGTGTGGTCAGCCGTTCGGCCTCGCCGCAGGTCGCGCAGGGGCGCCAGAGTTCGGCGTCCGGCTTCGTGCAGGGGCCGCAGACGGGGGCATCGGCGGTGCCGGAGTGGATGTCGCGGAAGCGTCCGCAGAGGGTGCAGTGCACTTCTCGCTGGTCACAACGACCGCAGCGGGGCTGCCCGGTCAGCTTCGAGAGCATGCAGGGTGCCGTCCGCCCGCAGATCGAGCAGACCAGTGTGGGCAGAGGACGGCAGTTGGGGCAGATCGGCCCGTCGGGAGTCCGGGTGCAGACCATGCGCCGCTTGCCGCAGACGATGCAGGACTCCAGGTTGGCGGGGTCCGTGATCAGGCACTTCGGACACAGCGGCCGGCCTTGGGCGTCGCGCGTGGCGGGTTCGCGCCGGGCGCCGCAGCGTGAGCACTCCTCGATGCGGGACTTGGCGATGCAGTTGCGGCAGACACGCTGTCCGTCGAGGGGCTTGTCGATCCGGACGACGCGTCGGCAGCGGGGGCAGATCGGCTGGACGATGCCGGCGACGCCGGTGGCGTGCAGCAGGTCGATGAACCGCGGGATGGCGCGAAGGGGAGCCAGGTGTCCCTCGCCGGTCAGCAGACGGGGGTTATCCTCCAAGGCCCACGCCAGTTTCTGCTGGTAGGAGGGCCGCGGAGCGGACCGGCGGACTGCGTCGGCGACGATCTCACGGTCGATGGCCGGACTGATCGTGGTGATCACCTCGTGGATGACGTCGAGCGGATCACGTGGGTCGGTGTCGGGACACATCGAACAGCGCGGTCGGCCGGCCCGGTCACGCGAGTGGAGGCGGCGGGTATTTCCGCAGCCGGCGCACTCGGCGGTGTCTTGGTTGCAGACCCCGCAGAACCAGTCCTGGCCTCGGCGCTGGAAGGTCCGCAGGTGCTTGCCGCAGTCGCGGCAGACCGGCGGCGAGATCGTCACGGCTCCGGCCTTGCGGAGGGCGATCAGCAGGTCACCGATGGCCCGGGGCGCCGGCGAGTGGCCGTCGGTCAGGACCTCGGGCCGGGCGACCAGGGCTTCGGCGAGCCGACGCGACTTCGCACGGCCGCCAACGACGTTGAGGACCACGGCCCGGACGGCCGTGGGGTCGATGTCCTTCTCGACGTGGCTGATCAGGTCCGTGATCAGGCCTACGGGGTCCGTGACCGCGCGGGCCGATTGGTCGGTGGTCACGACAGGTCGACACCCCTGATCCGGGCCCGCTTGGGCCGCAGGTCACCGAGCCCGTCCGCAGCGGGCGGTGCGGCGCCCGCGGTGGCGGCCTTCCTCGGCTTCTTCACCGCGGTGGCCGCGACGATCGGCTCGATCAGGTCGTCCATGTGGCAGTCCAGGATGTCGAGCAGGGCCATGAGGATCTTCAGGCTGAGGCGCTCTGGCCGTTCGACGGCGAGCCGGTAGACCTGGCTCGTGGACAAGGTGATGCCCCGTTCGGCGAGCGGTGGGATGAGGTCGGTGGTGGAGAACATTCCGCGGTCCGCCATCACCTTGCGCAGGTGCCAGCGGTAGTCGAGCTTGGCGGTCATCGTCAGGTCCTTCCCGTCAGACTCCGGCGAACGCCGGGGCCAGTGCCTTGTGCAGGGCAGTGTTCATGAAGTCGTCGCTGACGTGGGTGTAGATCGCCGTGGAGCTGTCGCACTCGTGGCCGACCTGCTGCTGGATGAAGCGCCGGTCCACCCCGTCCTCGGTCAGGTGGGTGACATACGAATGTCTGATTGAATGCAAAACTAGGTCTTTTGGGAGTTTTAGGGCGTCGCGGTATGCCTCGAAGCGGTCGTTGATGGAGCCGGGCTGGAGGCGCCCGCCGCGCTCGGTGATCCACAGGGCCGGATGGTCGGGAAACCCGAACCGCGGCCGGACGTTCTCGACGTAGTCAGCGACCGCCTCGACGGCCCAGTCCATCACCGACAACACGTTCCGGCGTCGGGGCTGCTGGCCCCTCTTCGCCTTTCCGTAGCGGACGTTGAGGGTGCCGTACCGGCCGAACTGCGGGGCCTGCGGGTTGCGTCCGAAGTCGACGACGTCGAGCTTGGACGTCTCGGTCCGCCGCAGCCCCCAGCCGTAGACGACCTTGAAAAGGGTGGCGTCGCGATAGGCGGCCAGGACCCCCTTGCGCTTCGCGCGCACCGCGCGGTCGACCTGGGCGTCGGCGTAGTCGAGGAAACGCTGCAGCTCTTCCCGCGTGAACGGCCGGGCCTCCGGGCTGCCTTCGTAGTCCTGCAGGTGCGGGATGGTGTTCCACTCGTGGCAGATCGCCACAGGGAAGGCACCGAAGGCGTCCTCGCAGGCGGGCACCCAGCCGTACCGGCTGTCGATGATGAACTCGCTGAACAGGCGGACGATGCCCTGGTAGCCGCGGATCGTGGACGGCGCCAGGTGCTTCTCGCCGGTCAGGTACACCGACCACTCGTCCATGTGGGCCGGCGTCCACTGCCACGGGTAGTCGTTCGCGAACTCGTGGAACTGGCGGATCAGCCGTTCCCGGTCCTCGACCGTCTCGTCCTGAAGCCCCCGTGCCTGCTGCTGGGCCCGCCAGCCCCGCAGCATCGCGTCGAACATCGCGTCCTCGGGACGCAGCTGGACCACACCGGAGACGAGCTCCAGATGAGCCGACCCGGCCAGGGCGACCTTGCGCTGATGCACCATCCAGACCATCCCTTCTGGAGGGCAGATCATGCATCAGATGGGATCAGCTCGGCAACACGCCTGGTCAGACCGCCAGTGCGTAGCAGCTTCGGAGAGCCTCGCGCTCGTCCCGTGAGCTGCCGACCTGCGACATCTCGCCCGTCTGATGCAACTCCCGAGGGTTGAGGTACTGCTCGGTGGTGGCGACATGGAGGTGGCCGAGGACCCACTGGACGTCGGTGATCGACAGCGCCGGGTCGCGCACCATGCGCTTGGCCGCGCTGTGCCGAAGGTCGTGCAGGGTCCAGTTCGCCCCCAGCTTCTCGTTGGCCCGGGTGAAGACCATGCGCGCCGCGTCGTAGCTCAGCGGGCGAAGCGGTCGCCGCAGCGTCCACCACAGCGGCTCCTCAGGCCCGCTGAGGGCCAGCGGACGGATCTGCTGCTGGTAGAGCCGCAGCCACACGAACGCGTCGCTGGAGGCCGGGATCCACTGCAGGGCCCGCGAGCCCTTCCGGACGACCCCGATGGTCTGGTCTCCGGGGCTGACCCGGTCCCGGGTCACTCCGAGCAGTTCCGAGGCCCGCGGGCCGGCCGAGACGTAGAACGCGACCAGGGCCCGGTCGCGGTGCGAGGGCAGCGCCGCGAAGAGCTCGTTGAACGCCTGCTCGGGGATGCCGCGCGGTGTCCGCCGGGGCTCCTTCGGCTGGTAGGGGGCCCGGCGGGCCGGCCACCGGAAGGGCTGCATCGGGTTGTGGTGGGCGTTGAGGTGCTCGTCCTCGGCCCGTCTGGCCTTCGGGAACGGGTTGAGCAGCGGCCGGCCGTGCATCTCGCGGTGGTACTCATAGAAGCTGCGGACGACGGCGCGCGCGTGCCTGCGGGTCCGGGCCGCGTACTTCTCGCCCGGGTACCGCTTGCCAGTCACCGGGTTGATCGACCCCGGCGGTGGAGCGTCCGGCCGGCGGGGCCGCGGCGGCTTCTTGACAGCCTGCAGCCACAGGGCGAAGTCGCGGGCCTCCACCCGGCCCGCCCTCTCCCACGGCACCTCGACGGCCCACAGGAACCGGAACCAGGCCAGCAGCTCGTAGGCGTAGGAGCGCAGCGAGGCCGGGCTGTCGTCGTTGGCGAGCATGTCGAGCAGGAACTCGCTGACCGCGGCCACCTCGCCACCGTCGCGATCGAGCAGCCGGTACGGCAGGGACACGACGCCGGTCTCCTGGACCCGGCCGACCCTCGGGACCGCCAACGTCATGACGTCCCGTAGCTGTCCGCCCTCGTGCACCCGAGCCTCCACCGACCTGCCGCGAACCCCCTCAGCACGTGATGACAGCACATCAGGGCCGTGGCAGGGGCCGGGTTCTCGGGCCGGCGGGGCCTCCAACGATCGGATTTCGCTACTGTGCGTCACCGTCCCGGAGGTGCCCGGCACCGCCCCGGTAGTTCGGTCAACAGGTCTTCCATGCCTTCGCGGTAGTGCTGGCGCAGTTCGCCGCGCTGGCCGAAGAAGATGCGGCGGGCGAGGCGGTGACGGGCCTCGGTGACGTTGAGCTGGGCGCCGATCATGCGGCGGTAGCCGGTGTCGGAGACGAACTGCAGCAGGTGGAGGCTTTTGAAGATCCGCCCGTAGTGGGCGAAGGCGTCACCGAGGCCGGTGGGGTTGCCGTCGCGCGACAGCATCCGGATCAGGTCGTAGCCGCGGATCTCGCCGGTGGACAGCGAGCCGGCGACGCGGAGCATGTCGCCCCAGTGGGCGCGGATGCGGTCCAGGCGGATGGTGTGCTTGGAGACCTGCTGGAGCGGGCCGTAGTCGGCGGCGGTGTTGACCCGCCACAGCCGCGCGTCGGAGATGTCGGCGATCCTCGGGGAGAACTGGTAGCCGCAGATGGCGAAGAGCCCGAAGACGATGTCGGAGTAGGAGGCGGTGTCGGTGATCACGGTCTCTGGCTTCGGGCCGCCGTCGCGGGCGTGCAGGGCGTCCAGGATGAACAGCGAGTCGCGCAGTGTGCCCGGCACCACCACCCCGCCCAGGCCCATCACCTGATCGTTGATCACGTTCAGCCAGGTGGCGCCCTTCTTCTTAAGCCCGAAATACAGGGGGCTGTGACCTGCGAAGACGCTCTGCACCGGCACGGTGAAGCGGACCCCGTCGGTGGAGGCGACCAGCCCGCCGCCCCACGCGCGGGCCACGTCGATCTTCGCCTGGGCCTCGATGAACAACCCGTTGGCCACCGAGATGTTCTCGGAGCGGAAGTAGCCCTGGTCGACCTGGACCAGCCGCGCGCGCGTGAGGGCGGGCACATCCGGCTTGACCACCGGAGTCAGGCCGACGTTGCACGCCTCGGACAGCCACACCGCGCACAGGCTGGTGGTGAAGTCGTCCATCGTCGGCATCGCGCCGGAGATGTGGGTGAAGGCGTCCGGCAGGCCGGTCAGTTCGGCGACCTCCAGCAGCAGCTCGGGGAAATCCACCTTGGGCAGCATGCCGTTGACGAGCTGGCGGAAGGCGGGCATCAGGCCGGGTTCCTCCGCCCGGCCGAGCTTGGCCAGCTTCAGCTTCCCGCCGGCCACCTCCGCCCCGGTGTTCCCCGGCAGCCCAGCCGCGACGTGCACGTACACGGCGTGCAGCTCGGAGGCGAGCTCGGCTAGGTGCCCGGCCGGCTCGCTCTCCAGACCCAGCGCGGTGAGCACCCTCGGCTGTGCCGCCTCCCAGCGCTGGCCAGACAGGAGCTTCGCGCGGGTCGCCCCACCGGTCCCCACCACGGGCGAAGACGTCGCGGCGGCGCAGCGCGCGGTGCAGCCGCTCCAGCACGCAGAAACTGTAGGCGGCCTTGTCCACCTCGCCCTCCCGCTCCATCGGGTCGGCGAAGACCAGGCGCCGCCAGGAGCCGGTGACCAGGTCGCGGGATACCTCGAAGGCGTCGATCTTCTTGCGGCCGGTCAGCGCGGGCAGCTGCTTCAGCGCGGCCACCACCTCGGTGCCGGCCTCGACCGCGCCGAAGTCGACGACCTCCACCAGGAGCTTCAGGAAGCCGCGCACCGTGCCGTAGCGGGCGACCAGCTCCCGGCGCCACTCGGCGTCGTCGTCCCCATCGTCCTCTGGCACCATCGCGGCGATCACTGCCATGGCCTCGGCCAGCTGTCCGCGCGGCACCACCTGCTCGATCGCGGCCCAGGCGTCCAGCACCGAGACCGCCTCGCCGTCCTCGGTGGCCGGGGCGGTGTCCATCAGCACGTCCACCGCCTTGGCCACCTTCTTCGCCGCCTTCCGCAGCTGCGGCAGCGTCTTGAGCTTGGCCTCCTTGCCCAACCGCTCCGCCCGCGCGAGCAGCCTGGAGGCCATCAGCACGTCCAGCAGGTCCAGCGCGTCGTCCACGGTGGCCGTCTCCAGGTGCCGCAGCGTGGCGGTCTGCCGCGTGACCTCCAGCCGCTTGAGCGTCGGGGCCTTCGACGCCAGCCCGTACCGCGCCAGCCCGGCCAGCCGCGCGGCCGGCACCTGCGCCACATCTACCCGGCCGGCACCCAACGCCCGCACCTGGCGCGAGCGCTCCAGCGCGTACTCCATCGTCTTGCCCGACACTCGCATCGGCGGCGTCCGCAGCCGCTCCAGCTCCGACACCCGCTTCCGCTCGGGCACCTCCAGCAGCCGCAGCATGTCCGTGCGCAGCTCGCCCGACGTCGCCTCGTACAGCGCCGCGTGCAGCCGGTCGTTCTCCTCCCGCCGCACCTCCGCCACCAGCCGCACCAGGGTCGTGATCCCGGGCAGCAGCACCCGGTTGCCGATCAGCCACACCACCGCCCGGTCGAACAGCGCCCGCGGCCCCTCCAGCGACGACCACACCCGCGCCGCCAGGAACCCCCGCAGCTCGTCCTCGCCCGCGGCGAAGTCCCGGTAGCCGAAGGCGTCTCGGATCTCCCACGCGTGCTCGTACGCCGTTTGCTGGCGGCTGCCGTACTCGGCGAACACCGAGGGGTCCTCGCCGAGCTGCTCGGCCACGAACGCCACCGTGGAAGCAGGGACCGCGGTCGGGTCCTCCGTCAGGAAGGCCCCGAGCATCCGCACGGTGCCCCACTGCACAGCCCATCCCAACCGGGTCGCCGGACGCCGCTTCGCCCGGGCGAGAGCGATCGCCCTCGCATCCAGGCGGAAGAACTGCTCCAGTTCGCCCGGCGTCGGCTCCGCCGCGAACTGCCCGTACCGGGCATCTTGCTCAACAGACAGGTACTCAACTGGCATGCCGAGGACCGTAGAGCCCGCTGACCAGCAAGAACGGCCCCTTCATCGAACCGGAACCGAGACTGCCCCGCTACCGCTAATTTCCGTTCCGATACTCCCCGAGAGCCACGTCGTACCGCTCGCAGCAGCCTGGCGCTCCGGTGCGGACGGGTGGGACGCGGCCAAGCGCAAGGCGTTCGCCAACGACCTGCAGCACAGCCAGTTGGTGGCGGTCTCAGCCGCGTCGAACCGGTCAAAGGGGGACAAGTCGCCGGACGCGTGGCGGTCGCCTGCTATCGGGTACTGGTGCACGTACGCGCGGGCGTGGACGGACATCAAGCACGTCTACGGACTGTCCGCCACCGGGCCGGAGAAGGCGGCGCTGGAGCAGATGCTGGACACCTGCGCGTAGCCGCCGACGAGCCCGCCCGCCCCGGGCCGGTCGGAGGGTTGGTCCGGTCGAAGTCGGCTTTCCCTGCGCGGGTTGCGGTGAGGGCTCTGCGGTGTCTGCATCGGCGCAAGCCTGGGCCGGGGCCGAAAATGGGTGGGCCGGATGGATGTTCCGTACACCCCAAAGTCGTATGTCTGACATGCCGTCACTCGCGCTTCTCCTGAGGCTACTTCACAACCGGCACCGCGCGGGACTGGGCCGCGCCTTCCGGGGAGGGCGGGTTCTGCAACGAACGTGTCACAAGCGCCCTGAGCGGACGGGTGCTGTTCCCCGGTTCGGCGATCCTGGTTCGGCTCCGTTCCACAGGATGTGCCGCCCGGGGACGGCCGCCGGAGCGGTGGCCGGTTTCGCCGCCGCCCTCCGCCGACCGCCCGGCCCGGCACTCGAACGTTCGAGGGGGTCCTCGTGATTCAGCAGGAGATTCTGGCCCTGGCGATGTCAGGCGCGACGACGATCATGGCGGCGGCGGCCACGGACGCCTGGACGACCGTGCGCGACCATGTGTCGGCGTTCCTCCACCGTCACGGTACCGAGCCGCGCGCCGCCATCGAGGCACGCCTGGAGGCCAGCGCGGTGCAGGTCGCCCGGAGCCGGGACACCGACCGGGCCCGCGAAATGGTGCGCGGGCAGTGGCAGTTGGAACTCGAAGCCTTCCTCGACGAGCACCCCGAGGCGGTCGGGGAACTGCGGGCGCAGCTGGAGACGATGCGGGCAGCGCTGCCGCAGGCCCAGCAGCAGTGGGTGCAGAACATCACCGCCCGCGACCACGCCACCGTCCACGCGCTGCAGAACAGCACCCAGCACAACTACTACATGGACTCCTCCGCCCCCAGGCCCGGCACCGGCACCGGCACGGGCCTCGCGGACAGGACGGGCTGACCGTGGGCACGCCTGCGGGCCCAGGCGGGGGCGCGGTCCACACGCAGAACATCACGGCCGCAGGCAGCAGCCGGGTGTACGCCGTGCAGAACGGGGACCAGTACAACTACATCTACCGCGGCACCCCGCCGTACCGGGTGGAGCCCTTCCCGCTCGCCCCGCCGGCCGCCCTGCAGCCCGGGCTGGCGCGGGTGCCCAGCCGGCTGCTGACGGCCCGCCTCCAGGTGGTGCCCTTCCTGCCCCGGCCGGAGTCGGCGCTGCTGGAGTCGTGGCGGGACGAGGCGGTGCCGGGGCTGTCGGTGCGGCTGCTGCATGCCGAGGGCGGGTCGGGCAAGACGCGGCTGGCCGCCGAGTTCGCCGCCCGCTCGGCCGGGGCGGGTTGGGCGGTCGCGTTGGCCCGGCACCGCAGCGAGGTCGCCTCGGCCGGGGGCGGGGACCAGTCCCTGGCGGTGCACGCCCCCGGGCTGGTCATGGTGGTGGACTACGCCGAGCGCTGGCCCCTGGAGGACCTGGTCACCCTGCTGCGACAGCACCGGGACGCGGCCCGAGACCGGCTGCGCGTCCTGCTGCTGGCCCGCCAGGCCGGCGGCTGGTGGCAGGGCCTGGCCCACCAGCTCGCCAAGCTCGACGTCCTGGACGTCGGGGCGCTGCGGCTCGAAGGACTCCCCGACACCCCCGAAGCTCCCGACACGCCCGGCGCCCCCGGTGCCCGGACTGCCCCCGGCCCCCCCGACGCCCGGGCCGCTATGTACACCGCGGCCCGCGACCGGTTCGCCGAGGTCTTCGCCCACCCGGACTCCGCCGGACTCGGCGTGCCCGGCGACCTGGGCGACCCGGTGTTCGCCCTGCCCCTCACCGTCCACATGCGGGCCCTGGTCGACGTGGACGCCGCCGTCCGCGGCTGCGCTCCCCCCACGGGGAACGGGCAGACGAGCCTCTCCTCCTACCTGCTGGACCGCGAGCAGGACCACTGGCGCTCCTTCCACGATGAAGGCCGTGGCCCGCTCCGCAGCGGCCCGCACACCATGGGCCGGGCGGTATACGTGGCCACCCTCGCCGGCGCCCTGGCTCCCGCCGACGCCGCGGCGGCCCTGGTGCGGTCGGGTGCCGCGGCCGACGGCGGCGGCTGTGCGGAGCTCGCCGAGGACCACTCCCGGTGCTACCCGCCCGCCGACCCCGGCCTGCTGCTGGACCCGCTCGCCCCCGACCGCCTCGGGGAGGACTACCTCGCCCTCACCCTCCCGGGCCACGAGGACGAGTTCGGCTACCACGCCACCGATCCCTGGAGCGATACCGCCCCCGTCGCCCTGCTCGCGTCCGGGGACGAGAGCGGTGCACCGCCCGCCTATACCCGTCAGGCCCTCACTGTCCTGATCGAGACCGCCCACCGCTGGCCCCACCTGACCACCCGTCATCTCGATCCGATCCTCCGGGACCGGCCCGATCTCGCCCTGACTGCCGGTAGCTCTGCCCTGATCCGGCTGGCCGCCCTGGAGAGCCTCGACACCGCCGTTCTGGAAGCCGTCGAGGCCCGCTTCCCCGTCGAGCGCCACACCGATCTTGACGCCGGCATCGCCGCCGTTGCCGCCCGGCTGGCCGCCCACCGCCTGGCCACCACCGTCACCGACCCCGCCTCCCGCGCCCGGATCCACCAGCGCCTGGCGCTCCGCCAGTCCTGGGCCGGCCTGCGCGACGAGGCCGTCGCCAACGGTCGTCAGGCCGTGCTGATCTGGCGCGACCTGGTCCGAGTTGGCCCAGGCCACTACGCCGACCTCGCCGCTTCGTTGGTCAACCTCAGCGGCGACCTGTCAGCGGTGGGGCTGCGGGAGGAGGCCCTGGCGGCCGCCCAGGAGGCGGTGGGCCTCCAGCGCCGGCTGGCGGCGGGCAGGCCGGCCACCCGCGAACCGGACTTCGCTCTCGCGCTGTCCCACCTCGGCTCCCTGCTGGCGAATTCGGGGCGGCGGGACGAGGGCCTGGCCGCTGCCCAGGAGGCCGTCGATATCCTGGGCCGGCGGGCCCAGTCCGACCTGGCGGCCCACTCGCTGCTCTTCGTCCAGGTGCTGAGCAGCCTCGGCCACCACCTGTCGCGGGCGGGGCGGCGGGAGGAGGCCTTGGCCACCACCGAGTCGACGATCGTGGTCTACCGCCGCCTGGCCGCCGACAACCCCGCGGCCCACGCACCCGGCCTCGCCGGGGAGCTGACCAACCTGGCCCTCCAGCTGCATGATGTCGGGCGCCATGCGGAGGCCCTCGCCGCCGAACAGGAGGCCGCCGAGATCCGGCGCGGTCTGGCGGCCGGGAACCCCGAGGCTCATGAAGCCGACCACGCTCTCACCCTGACCAATCTGAGCGTCTCGCTCCTGGAGGAGGGACGCCCGGCGGATGCCTTCGCGGCGATCGAGCAGGCAGTGAGGATCTGGCGCCGCCTGGTCGCCGAGAACCCCGAAGCCCACGAAGCCGACCTTGCCGCCTCGCTGTCCAACCTCGGCATCTGGCTTGCGGGGGCGGAACGCGGGGAGGAGGCCCTGGCTGCCGAACTGGAAGCGGTGGGGATCCGGCGCCGCCTGGTCGCCGAGAACCCCGAAGCCCACGAAGCCGACCTCGCCGCCTCGCTGTCCAACCTCGGCAGCTACCTGTCCGCGCTGGGGCGCCCGGCGGAGGGCCTGGCCTCCGAGAAGGAGGCGCTGGGGATCCGGCGGCGGCTGGCCGCCGGTAACGCCAGGGCCCATGAATCCGACCTCTCCCGTTCGCTGGGCAACTTCGGCGCCCGCCTGTGGCAGGCGGGATGCCCCGCAGAGGCCATCGCGGCCGTCCGGGAGGCGGTGGAGATCCGGCGCCGGCTGGCCGCCGGGAACCCGGAGGCATTCGCTGCCGACCTCGCCCACTCCCTGACCAACCTCGGCAACTGGCTGACGGCGACCGGGCGGTGGAAGGAGGGCCTGGCCGCCACCGAGGAAGCGGCCCACCTCTACCACTGGCTGGCCGAGCGGAAGCCCGACCTCTTCGCCGCCAAGTTCGCCCGCGCGCTGTCCGACGTCGGTGCCGGCCTGTTGCGGACGAAGCCGCTGCTGAAGGCCATGCTCACCCTGGAGGAGGCGCTCGCCCTCTACCGCCGCCTGGCCGCGGCCGACCCCGACGCCCACGAACCGGGCCTCGCCCGCACGCTGTCCCGCCTCGGCGCCGGGCTGATCAAGTCGGGAGGGGCGGAGCACGCCCTCCCTCTCCTCGCCCAGGCGGTCGACATCCGGCACCGTCTGGTCATTGAGGTCTCCGGGTCGTTCGAGCCCGACCTCGCCGACGCACTGTTCGACTTCGCCTCCTGCCTCACCAGGATGGGACTGCGCGAGCCTGGCCTGGCCGCCGCTGCCGAAGCGGTCCACCACTACCGCGAAGTGGCTCGGCACGACCCCGCGACCTTTGGGCCCAAACTCGCCGACGCGCTGTCCGGCTTCGCCGGCTTCCTGTCCGGCGCGGGGCGGCGGGCGGAGTCCCGGGCCGCCGCACAGGATGCCGCGGAGCTCAAGCGCCAATTGCGCAACGCCGGCACACCCCGCCCTGCCGGTCCGCCGTCGGGCCTCGGCACCCTCCTGTCGAGCATCGGGCGGCAGGCCCGTACGGCGTTCCGGCCCCGCCGCGAGGAGCCGCCGCGGAGCGCGCCCCGGGAGCCGCGGACGTTCGCCGTCGAACTCCCGGACGGGACGCAGTTGGATGTCGTCGCCCCGGGAGCCGCCACCACCGGACCGGAGCCCCGGACACCCGCCGCTGGCCTCTCCGACAAGCCTCCGGCACCGGCCACCCGCCTGCCCGACGGGCCCCGGACCGGCCTCGCCGCCCCGGGAAGTCCCGGCGCCCGGCAGGAGGACACCGGCCCCATCACCGAACCACAGGTGCAGACCTTCACCGTCGAACTCCCGAACGGGATCCTGGAGATCAATATCGGGGAGGATGCCAGCACCAGCGAGAACGCGGAGAGGTTCGCTGTCGACCTCCCGAACGGGGAGAAGCTGAACTTCGTCTTCGAGGAGGTCCTCGACGAGCCGCAGGTGGACGCCGGCGCCGTCATCGACGTGGCGCACCAGGTCTACCGCCTGCTGACCAGGACCGAGCCGCCCGCCGCCGAGCCGGAGCTCGCCGCCGAGCTGTCCGACCTCGGCATCCGGGCTGGGCAGCTGGGGTGGTACCAGAAGGCGCTGATGGCCACCGAGCAGGCGGTGATGGTCCGGCGCCTGCTGGCCATGGCCGAACCGGCCGCGTTCGGGGACGACCTGGCCGCCTCGCTGTTCGACTTCGGCGCCCTGATGTGGGAGGCGGGGCTGCGGGAGGAGGCCCTGGTCCCGGCCGAGGAGTCGGTGGAGATCCGGCGCCCGCTGGCCGCGGCCGACCCGGTCGCATACGGTCCCGGCCTGGCCGTGTCACTGGCCAACCTGGCCCACTACCTGCGGCGGGCCGGGCGGCGGGAGGAGTGCCTGGCCGCAGCCCGGGAGGCGGTGGAGGTCCGGCGCTGGCTGGCCGGGGACGACCCCCGCACCCACCGGCCCGGCCTGGCCGCCTCATTGCTCGATCTCGCCCACCACCTGTCCAAAGTCGGCCTGCGGGAGGAGGCGTTGTCCCCGGCCGAGGAGGCGGTGCGGATCCGGCGCGAACTGGCAGGGGACGACCCCGCCGGCCGGTTCCGCCTCTCCATCGCGCTGCACGAACTCAGCGACCTCCACGCGGAGGCGGAACGGTGGTCAGAGTCGCTGACCGCCGTCCGGGAGGCGGTGGAGATCCAGCGCCGGCTGGCAGCGGCCGACCCCGCCGCCTACGCGCCCGCTCTCAGCGACTCGCTGACCGACCTGGCCATCGACCTGTTGGACGCGGAACGGTTCGAAGAAGGCCTGGCCACCGCCGAAGAAGCGGTGGGGATCGGGCGCGAACTGGCCGAGGACGACCCCGGCACCCACCGGCCCCGGCTCGCCCTCCTGCTGTACAACCTCGTCCCGCACCTGCCGGAAGTGGGACGGCGCACCGAGTCCCTGGCAGCCTTCGAGGAGGCGGTCGGCATCCACCGACGGCTGACGGCGAACCAGCTGTTCGCCCACGGGCCCCGCCTCGCCGACACGCTGCTCGCCCTCTCCCGCCACCTGTCCGGAGCCGACCTGCAGGAGGAGGCCCTGGCCGCCGCCGGGGAGGCGGTCGACGCCTACCGCCGGCTGGCCGCGCACAACCGGGCCGCCTTCGCGCCCGGTCTCGCCGAGGCGCTGTCCGACCTCGCCGTCGACCTGTCCGGGGCGGGACGGTTCGAGGAAGCGCTGGCCGCCGCCGAGGAGGCAGTGCGGATCGGGCGCGAACTGGCCGAGGACGACCCCGGCACCCACCAGCCCCAGCTCGCTCTCCTGCTGTACAACCTCGTTCCGCACCGGTCGAAGGCGGGACGGCGGGAGGAGGCGCTGGCCGCTGCCGAGGAGGCGGTCGACGCCTACCGCCGGCTGGCGGCAGACGAACCCGCCGAGCACGCGCCACCACTCGCCCACGCACTGGACCGGCTCGGCACGCTCCTGACCGAGGCAGGGCGGCCCACGGAGGCGGCGGCCGCCGCCAGGGAGGCGGCACGGCTCCGGCGCTCGCGTTGAACGACTGGCAGCGTCCACGCCCGGGTATGCCGGAATTCCAGCCCGCCCCACCCTGCCCAGCGACCCGCGGCCTCGCCCGCATCGGCGCCCGCGCCGTGATGCTCGGCGGCGACCGGCCCCGCAGGGAGCTGTTGCTGCTCCTCGACGAGCTCCACGGCGGGCACCGCCCGGCCGCCGCCGGCCAACTGGCCCTGCCCGTCTTCGCATCTCGGCGGAGCTCCGTCGCTGTACCCGTTGGCCACAGCACCGTGATTGTTCCGCAGTTCGGGACCCGGCTGCCCCACTGCCGACCGTCATGCCCCGGAGCGGCCTGCTCCGCCACCACCGCGGCGTGCCCGTGCTCCAGCAGCCGCTCGACAAGCTCCGACGGGATGCAACCGGAGCCGGTCCGGCGCCGGTACTCAAGAGCGTCAGCGTCCATGGCCGGGCACCGTAGCGCCCGTCCCCGACACCGGCCGGCGCGGGCGGCCACCAGGGAATACGGCACGGTTGGAATGACGCTCCCCGCCAGTCGGGGCCTCCTCCTGGAGCGCGGCCGAGCGCCAGGCCTACGCCAACGACCTGGACGAGCCCCGCGACCTGGTCGCCGTCACCGCCCGCTCGAACCGCCAGAAGTCCGACAAAGACATCGCCGAATGGCGCCCCTCGGTCAAGGCCGAGGAGTGCGACTACGTCACTCGCTGGACCGTCTCCAAGACCCGCTGGAGCCAGAGCGTCGACACCACCGAGAAGAACGTCCTGCGCGACCTCGGCGCCGCCTGCCCCAACGACAGCTTGACCATCACGCTCGCCCGCTGACCGCCACGCCCGGCGTCACCGCGCACCGTCGCCCGGACATCCCGGCCGCCACCTCCGCACCCAGGGGCGGCGGCCTTTCACAGGCCTGGATCTGTTCGAACTCCGGTCCCGAACGCGGGGTTGACCGGCCGCCTGGGCGATGTATCGTCCACCGGTTCGGCACCCGCCACCAGGCCCAGGGTCCCGGTGAAATCGGCACTCAACACCCCTTGACACGCCTTCTCCCGTGCCTACCGTCCGGCACCACGGACCGCCTGAAGGGGGGCCCGCGGCGCTCCGTTGCGTCCCGGCCCGCCTTCCCGCGGCCCGTGTTCACCGCACCCGACGCAGCAGGAGACGGACATGCACGAGACGAGGCCGCGCACCGAGGAGCAGGGCGCGGCGGGGCGGGACGGCGTCGAGCCGCCCCGCGCGGTGGAGCAGACCGGGAGCACGGCCTGGTGGCGGAGTTCAGGAGACGGCGTGGTGTCACTCCGCCGTCGGGCACGGCGCCTGCCCGCGCGCTGGCCGGGAACAGCTGGCTCGGTCAGGCGGTGCCCCGTTCTGACCGGCCGCCGAGGTTTCGGCCCGACTCCGGCCGTTCCTGGGTTCCCAGGATCTGCGGCAGTCGTCCGTGCAGCTACCGAATTCGAAGCCGGGCAGGTGTTGCGCGTACCCGGCGGGACCCCGGGCTTAGACCGCTCCTGTCGCCCCGACCGGGGGCGGTCGGCCGACGACGTCGGCTCCGGTGGCCTCGGGCTCTGGCGTCGTGCCTGCGGGGACACGGCACAGAGCCGTGGTTCTCACCGGCGGCCTGCGAGTTCTTCCAGCTGCGTGGCGAGGCGGGGGCCGGGCCGGCTCGCGACTCCGTCGATGACCAGGAGGTCGCCGGGCTCGCTGTGGACGACCAGGCGGTTGACTTCCGCCGCCAGTTCGCCCGTGGGCCGCACCGATTCCCGGCTGTGCCAGGGCGGGAGGACCGCGGGCACCACCTTGGTGAGGTAGCCCGGCAGGTTCGGCAGACCTGGAGGCATGGGAGAGCCGCCAACTTCCCCGGCTGCGGCGCACGCCTGGTTGAACCACCATCCGCTGAAGCTCTCCCACCGGACTGGTCCACCGGGGGCAGGACTGACGGGGCCGGCCCGCCGGCGGTGGTCTCCGCGGGCCGGTGAGGCGAACGGCGCCCAGCGGGCCGGCTTGCCGGGCCGGCTCTCGCACGGTCAGTCGGCGAGAAAGGCCGGCGGCACGTCCTGCTCGATGGGGAAGACCTGGTCGGCGCCGGTGATCTCCAGCATGCGAGCCACAGCGTGGGAGGGGCGGGCGAGACGGACCACGGTGCCCTGACGGGCGGCCTCGATGCGGGCGATCAGCAGGGCGTTGAGGCCGGCGGAGTCCATGAACGTCACGGCGCCCAGGTCGACCAGCAGCATCGGCGGCACCGGCCGCGCCGCCAGGGCTCGGTGCACGGCCCTGTTCAGCACCGGAGCCTCGTCGAAGTCCAACTCGCCACGGCACTCCAGGACCGGCCCGACGGGGCTGTCGTGAGCGGTGACGGTGAAGGCGTGCTCGTACTCGGACATGGCGATCGGGCGGCTCCCTCGGACTCCCCGTGCGGTTGGCATGACCACCCTATGACTGGAGGGAAGCCGCACGCACCGAAGTCCCGGAGTATTCACCGCCCCGACCGCCCGGGCGGTCGGGGCGGCTACGCGAGGCCTGGTCCCCGGGTCGCTCTCCGCTCTTGGCAGCAGCCCGCGGTTGTCGCGCTTCCCCTCAGTCATCTCCCCGCGGGCCGGGCCGGTCGGCGTGGCGTCCGACCGGGCGGGTGGCCACCTCGCACCCGGCGTGCGCCCACGCGCTCTCCCGCGGCTCCAGATCCGGCCGCCCGGATGCCGGCACGTCGAGACGCCGCACCAGGTAGGCCTCCTCCCCCACGGCCACGACAAGCAGACGCCGACCCGGCCGGGCAGTCTCCTCGACCACGTCCTCGGCCCGGTAACGGGGGCTGGTAGCACTCACCCCTCCATACTCCCGCGCGCACCGCCGCGCTGCGCCGCCGGCGCTGCCGTGGCGCCAGACGGGCCCGCTCCGCGTGCGCGCCGACGACGCTCGGTAAAGACGCCGGACACCGCTCCCCTCACCATCGCCGCTGCTGTCGAGACGCTGGTCCGCCTCACCGCCGATCTGCTCCTCCTGGCCGACGCCCTCGCCGACCACCTGGAGGCCGACGCCCTGCACGCGGTCGCGGAACGGCTCCTGGTCCGCATCGCCGCGTAGCCCAGCAATGACGAAGACCCACCCCGGGGTGGGTCTTCGTCATTGCTGGGCCGACCGTCAGGGGGCGGCGGTGATGAGCACGGTCTCGCCGGATGCGATCGGCGAGGGCCGTGACGACCAACCAGCCCGCCAAACCCCTGGAGCCAAGCCGGTACAGCTCTCCATCGGTGGCCGCCGGCACGTCCCGGGCGCTCAGGGACTCGGCGCTTCCCGCTCGCCCCCGCACGAGTCACCTCCACGGGCCGCCCGGACCCCCGCCCCTGCTGCAATCCCGGGGAACCGCACTCCCTTACCCGGTACCGAGCACCGTTGCGCGTCGGCACCGCCGGGACGCGGTCCGCGTATGAGAAAAGGAACGAAGACCGCACCCATCCGGAGGGCCAACCACACCGAATACAGGACAAAAGCGCGTGACGGAAACGGTTCCGAAGCGGCTGCTCCCCTGTAGGGAAGCCTGCGGAATCGGCTCCCGCATAGCGGTCCCGATCACCGCCGCGCGGACGTTCCTCGTCCATCAGGGAGATCCCCGATGCGAAAGATCCTCATCCCGACCGCGATCGCCGCACTGATCCTGCCGTTCGGCGCGGCCGTGGCCTCCGCCGACACCGGCCCCCACCCGTCCCCCAAGCAGGAGCAGCGCAACACCTTCACCTACGCGCTGCTGGTGCCGGTCGCCAACAACAGGGTGCAGGGCATCGGCAGTGCCACCGTGAACCTGCACGGCAACGAAGCGAAGATCACCATCCATGTGCGGGGCCTGCTCAACCACGCCCCCCACGCGATGCACATCCACGTCAAGGGCAACGGCGAATGCCCCACCGCCAAGGACTCCCGGCTGCACAACGGCCACCTCGCCACCTCCACCACCGACGGCCTGCGAGCCTACGGCGCGATCGGCACCTCGCTGACCACCACCGGCGACACCAGTCCGAACAGCGCGCTGGCCGTCGACCGCTTCCCTTCCACCGGCACCTACACCTACTCGCGCACCATCCACATCACCAAGGACGTCGCCGACCAGGTCCGCCGTGACAACGCCGTCGTCGTCGTCCACGGCATCGACTTCAACAAGAACGGCAAGTACGACAACGTCCTCGGAGCCAGCGAACTCAACCCCGCCCTCCCCCAGGAGGCCACCGCCCCCGCCCTGTGCGGCCCCCTGCACTGAGCCCGGATCCACCATCCGCCCTCCATGCCCAAGGAGGTGCATTCTGCACCAGGTGGCCCACACCCGGCCCTGCCAGGCCTCCGGAGCCCTGGCAGGGGCGAGGAGTACCAGCGGAACTGCCGGCCGGCGTCTTCCCAGAGAAGCTCAGCCAAGTGCCCTGCCGCCACCGATCCGGCAGGATGGCCGATGCCCGGGGGCGCGGCGGGCGTCCGCGTGGGCCATCGGGTCGCGCGGCACCGTCGCCGAGCGTGTCAGAAAGTTCGTGTAAGTCCGTGATCTGGGAGGCTGGCCGGGGCCCGGCTGAGGGCTCTGGCCGGCCGGAACGGACAGGACATGGGCGAGAAGGAAGGGCCGGTCGTCGAGCC
>NZ_JBEPAA010000082.1:1182-35667 GCF_040298365.1 Kitasatospora sp. NPDC001603 | reverse complement strand
CCGCTCCGCGCGCCGCTCCGCCGCCGGCGGGGCGGCCGAGGCCGCGTTCGCCGACGAGTTCGGCGCCGCCGCGGCCCCGCCCGCGCCCCCGGCTCCCCCCGCCCCGGGCGCCACGCTGCTCGACTACCCCACGCTCGTCCTGGCCGGCCCCGACGAGCCCGCCGCCCCCCGGGGCACCCTCCACCCCACGGCCCCGACCCGCCCGACCCCCACCGGCTCCACCCTGAGCGGCCTGCCGCTCCCCCGCCACGCCGTGCCGCCGCGCGCCTCGGCCGGCTCCTTCGACCACCGCTTCGACGCCGCCGCCCCCGCCGACATCCCGTCCGACGGCACCTGGCACACCGTCACGATCGGCGAGATCCCGGTCACCGTCCGGCCCGAGTACGTCACCGTGCCCTCCGTCGAGGAGAAGGTCTACGGGACGCTGGTGCTGGCCAACGGGACAGCCCACGCCGTGCTGGCCGGTCCGGTCGAGGTCACCGTCGACGACGAGTTCCTGCTCACCGCCGCCCTGCCCACCCTCGCGCCGGGCGGGACGTGCCGGCTCGGCACCGGCGTGACCGAGAGCGTCGAGGTCGCGCGCCGCACCGAGCTGCACGAGTCCACCACGGGCATGCTGAACACCAGCACCGTGCTCGACCACCGGGTGCACGTGGAGCTCGCGAACCGGCTCGGGCACGCCGTCACCGTGGAGGTCCGCGAGCGTGTGCCGGTCGCCCCGGACAGCGAGATCCGGATCGAGGAACGGGCCGACTGGCACGCGCCCGCCGTCCCCTCCCCGGAGTGCCCGCCGAGCAGCCGGCTCTGGCGGGTCGAACTGCCGCCGGGCGGGCGGGCCGAACTCGACGGCGGGTACCAGATCAGAATCCCGGCCGGAAAGGCCATCGTCGGTGGAAACCGGAGGAACTGAACGATGAGCAGCGACACCATCCCCCTCCCGGTCACCGCCGTCACCTGCCTGGAGGACCGCAGCCAGGTCGAGCGCGCCGTGACCGTCGACCTCGCCGCGGGCGTCCAGCGGCTGCGCCTCGGCCCAATCACCGCGCTCGCCGTCGACCGGACCCTGCGGGCCGAAGCCACCGGCCTCGCCCCCGCCGACGCCGAGTCGCCCGGGGTGGCGGGCCCCCGCGTCCTGGACGCCCGGATCGTCCGCGCCTGGACCCCGCGCGCGCCGCTGGCGCCCGGTCCGGACGACTCCGCGCTGCGCCACCGCGTCCACGAGCTCGACGTCCGGGCCCGCCAGGAGGACCAGCTGCGCCACCGCCTGGAGGCCCGGCTGGCCCTGCTCGCCCAGCTCTCCGCCGACCTGCTCCGCGAGGTCGGCGAGGGCGCCGGCGCCGGCGAGGTCGAACGGGCCCGCTGGGCCCGCGAGCTGGACCGGGTGGACGCCGAGCGCGAACGGTACGGCGAGGAGCTGCGGGCCGCCCACTCCCGGCTGCGCGACCTGGAGGTCGAGCGCTCAGAGGCCCGGACGGCCCTCGACGAGGCCGAGGAGGAGCCCGCCGAGCTGGTCGCCCACCTGGACCTCACCGTCGAGGCGGCCGCCGCAGGACCCGCCCGGCTGACCGTCAGCCACCTGGTGCCGTGCGCGGTCTGGCGGCCCTCCTACCGGGCCACCCTCGCCGAGGGGTCGCTCCACCTGGAGTCCGAGGCGGTGGTCTGGCAGCGCACCGGCGAGGACTGGACGGGCGCCCGGCTCACCTTCTCCACCGCCCGCTCGGCACTGGCCACCGCACCGCCCGCGATCAGCGAGGACGTGCTGGCCCTGCGCGAGCGCAGCGCCGAGGAGCGGCGCACGGTCGAGGTCGAACTGCGCGAGGAGACGATCAGCACCCTCGGCCCGTCCGAGGCCGTGCCGGGAGTGGACGACGGCGGCGAGGTCCGGATCCTGCGGGCCCCCGCCCCGGCCACCGTGCCCTCGGACGGTCGGGCGCACCGGGTGCCGCTGGGCTCCTTCACCGCGCCCGCCACCGGCGAGTACGCCTGCGCCCCGGAGCTGTCGCCGCTGGTGACCCAGGTGGTCCGGTTCCGCAACGCGGCCGGGCACGCGCTGCTCGCCGGCCCGGTGGAACTGATCCGCGGCAGCGGCTTCACCGGCCGGGGCGAGCTGCCCTTCACCGCCGCGGGCGGCGAGGCGGAGCTGGCGTTCGGCAGCTCGGACGGCTACCGGGTGGTCCGGGAGACCGACGAACGGCAGGGCACCACGGGGCTCACCCAGCGATCGGTGACCACCCGGACGGTCCGGCTGCACATCTCGCGCTTCTCGGGCCCGGAGGAGCGGGACGAGCAGCTGGTCACGGTGCGCGAGCGGGTACCGGTCTCCGAGGTCTCGGCGGTCGAGGTGCGGCTGCGCAAGGAGGAGTGCTCCCCGGCTCCGGACGCCTTCGACACCGAGGGCATCGTCCGCTGGGACCTCCCGCTCGGCCCGGGCGCCCGCCGGACGGTGACGCTGGTGTACGAGATCTCCGCCTCCGCGAAGGTGGCGGGCCTGTGACACCACTGCCTGCGACCCCATCACCTGTGACCCCACCACCTGTGACACCGGCGCCCGAACCCGGTCGGCCGCGCCCTCGCCGTGACGACCGTTCAGGTACAACAGGAACATGATCCTGCACCTCGCCCCCCTCGACGACTGGCTGGCCGACCCCGGCCGGCCGTACGCCACCGCCTCGCTGCTCACCGACGGGTTCATCCACTGCTCGGCGGACGAGCGGACGGCGCTCGCGGTGGCCAACGCCTTCTACGCCGACACTCCCGGTCCGCTGATGGTGCTGCTGATCGAGGAGTCGCTGGTGGAACCGATGGTGAAGTGGGAGGCCCCGAACGGCGCACCGCCGCCAGGAGCCACCCCCGGCGTGCTGTTCCCGCACATCTACGGGCGGCTGAACCGGTCCGCCGTGGTCGGCCTGGAGAAGGTCGAGCGCGGCCCGGACGGCCGCTGGACGAACCTCACGCCCTGGAGCTGAACCGCCACCGGCCCGGCTACAGCCAGCCCCGCTCCCGGGCCGCCATTCCGGCCTGGAAGCGGGTGGTGGCGCCCAGCTCGCGCATCAGGCTCTGCAGCCGGCGCTGGGTGGTCCGGGCGCTCCAGCCGAGCGAGCGGGCGATCGACTCGTCGGTGAGGCCGGCCGCCAGCAGGCCGAGCAGCTTGCGGTGGTCGGCCTCCGGCTCCAGCGCGCCCTCGGCGGCGCCGATCGCGGACTGGAGCTGGACCGCCCGTTCCCACTCCGCCTCGAACAGCGTGTCCAGGGCCTGGAGCAGCGCCGACGGGTGGATCACGTAGGCCGCGTCGAGGACGCTGTCGCCCACGCTGATCGGGATGATGGCCATCCGGTCGTCCGACATGATCATCTTCATCGGCAGCACCGGCCGGACCCTCGCCTCCTCGCCGTCCGCGACGCCGGCCAGGATGTTCTTCTCCAGCCGGCCGGGCCAGGCGACCGCCTCCCGGTCGTAGATGGTCCGGAACCGCAGCCCCTCCCGCATCCGCTCGCGCTGCAGCGGGATGTTGGCGACCGGGTCCTGGATGTACGGGGGGCAGTCGAAGCCGCGGACCTGGTACTGGCTGGTCTCGGTGATGTGCTCCAGCCGCTGGGCGATCGCCTCGCCGCCGGTCAGCACCTCGACCGAGTGCGCCGGGTCGGTGTAGCGCGAGGCCTCCCGGAAGGCGTCCATCAGCCGGTGCATCTCGGCCCTGGCGTGCCGCAGCTCGGACTCGCGATGGCCGATCAGCGTGCCGATCGCGACATCGGGTGCCACCGGGAGGAAGCGGTGGCGGTCCACCGGCGCCCTGGTCGCCATGCCCTGCTGTGCCAATCGGTCCAGCGCGCGGACGCTCTGCTGGAGTGTCAGACCGCAGCAGGTCGCGAGGTCCTCCGCGGTGGACTGCGGGTTGGCCACCAGCGCCGCGTAGACCTGACCGTCCGGCGCGGCCAGTCCCAGTGTGCTGAGTGGTGCATCGGACACGACGCCGCTCCCCCGTCTCGACTCCCGCCCGCGCCCCCGGTGGCGCAGTCCCGCCACTCGGCAGGTCGTGGTCAGGTGGCAATCTTCGGCCACGGATCATCGCGCTGACAAGGCGATGACCAGGCGATGCGTCCTTGCTCACAGCAGGACCCGCCGAACAGCAGGAGGGCCTCCCCGCCACTTGACGGGGAGACCCTCCCGAAACACCCGAATATGTAGACCGGTCTACCGACGCAGTCCCGCTGTCGCGGATTATGCAGACCGGTCTACAGACACGGTCCGCGAATATGTCGGTCGGTCTACAGAACCGGCCCCCGATTATGCAGCCCGGTCCACAGAAACGCCGCCAACTCTGCAGACCGATCTACAGAGATCGCCAGAATATGTCGACCGGTCTACAGAGGAACCCTCTACCGACCGGTCCACAGATTCCTACAGGCCGACCTCGCGCATCAGCTGACCGACCTCGGGGTTGGTCAGACGACGCAGCCAGCCGGACTTCTGGTCGCCCAGCGCGATCGGGCCGAAGTGCGTGCGCACCAGCTTCTCGACCGGGAAGCCGGCCTCGGACAGCATCCGGCGGACGATGTGCTTGCGACCCTCGTGCAGGGTCACCTCGACCATGTAGTTCTTGCCGACGTTGGAGATCACCTTGAAGCTGTCGGCCCGGGCGAAGCCGTCCTCCAGCTCGATGCCCTTGGCGAGCTGCTTGCCCAGGTCACGCGGGATCGGTCCCTGGATCGCGGCCAGGTAGGTCTTGGTCACGCCGTACCGCGGGTGGGTGAGGCGGTGGGCCAGCTCGCCGTGGTTGGTGAGCAGGATGATGCCCTCGGTCTCGGTGTCCAGACGACCGACGTGGAAGAGCCTGGTCTCCCGGTTGGTCACGTAGTCACCGAGGCACTGGCGACCGTCCGGGTCCTCCATGGTGGAGACCACGCCGGCCGGCTTGTTCAGCGCGAAGAACAGGTACGACTGGGTGGCGACGGTCAGGCCGTCCACCTTGATCTCGTCGTTCTGCGGGTCCACCCGCTTGCCCTGCTCGGTGACGCGCTTGCCGTTGACCTCGACCCGGCCCTGCTCGATGAGCTCCTCGCAGGCCCGGCGGCTACCGATGCCGGCCCGGGCCAGCACCTTCTGCAGGCGCTCGCCCTCGGGCTCGCCGGCGGTCTTCGGCAGGTTCACGGCCGGCTTGTCGTGCCGGGCCAGAACGGCGTCCTCGATCTTGGCCTGCAGCTCGCGCGAACGCTGCGGCTGACGGCGCGGGTCGCCCGGGGCGCCCTGGCCCTCACGGCGCGGCCGCGGTGCCGGGTTGGGACGGCGCCCGGAGTAGCCGCCGCGCGCCGGCGTGGCGTTGGGGCCGCCGCCGAACTCGGGGCGGTCGTAGCGCCGCTCCTCGGGCCGCAGGGGGCGCTCCAGGAAGCCGCGGTCGTCGCGCCGGTCGTCCCGGCGGTCGTCCCGCCGACCGTAGGAGCCGGAGCCGCCACGCGACGAGCCGGAGCCGCCGCCGTAGGACCCACCGCGCGAGGAGCCGGACCCGCCGCCGTACGAACCGCCCCGCGAGGAGCCGGACCCGCCGCCGTACGAACCGCCGCGCGAGGAGCCGGAGCCACCACCGTACGAACCGCCGCCCGACGAACCGCCACGCGAACCCGAACCGTACGAACCGGACCCACCACGGGAGCCGGAGCCACCGCCGTAGGACCCACCACTCGACGAACCGCCGCGCGAACCCGAACCGTACGAACCGGACCCACCACGGGAGCCGGAGCCACCGCCGTAGGAACCACCGCCGTACGAACCGCCGCCCTGCGAGCCGCCGCCGGACGAACCCCCGCGCGGAGCGCCCGATCCGCCACGGCCCGCGCCGCCCCCGTGGGAGCCGCCGCCGCTCCGGCCCCCGCCCTGTCCGCCGCGACCGCCGCCGCCGCCGCTGCTGTTCCTGCCGTTGCCACTGCTACGCATCAAAGTGTCCGTACGTCGTTCCGTCTGGGATTGGGCTGTGCGGTCGTTTCGGCCGACCTCACCGCCCCCCTATCGATCGAGCGGAGCCCGATCGGCTTCGCCACTGCCGTCCGCAGCCTGCGCGGCAGCGGCGGCGACCGCCTCCGCGATCATCGTGCCCTCCAGGGACTCCGCTTCCACGTCGTCGACCTCGGGCAGGAAGGGAGCGAGTTCCGGCAGCTCATCCAGGCCGCGGAGCCCCATCCGTTCCAGGAAGTAGTTCGTCGTCCGATACAGGATCGCACCTGTTTCGGGCTCGGATCCGGCCTCTTCCACCAGTCCTCGCTGTACCAGGGTACGCATCACGCCGTCACAGTTCACACCACGGACGGCTGAGACCCGTGATCTGGACACCGGCTGCCGGTAGGCGACGACCGCCAGAGTCTCCAGCGCGGCCTGGGTCAGCCGGGCCTGCTGGCCGTCCAGGACGAAGCGGTCGACGGCCGCCGCGCAGTCGGCCCGGGTGTAGAACCGCCACCCGCCGGCGACCAGCCGCAGGTCGAAGCCCCGGCCCTGGGCGGTGTACTCGGCGGACAGCTCACGCAGCGCCGACGCCACCTCCTCCCGCGACCGTTCGAGGACGGACGCCAGGTGGGCCTCCCGGGCGGGCTCGTCGACGACCATCAGAATCGCCTCCAGCTCGGCCCTCAGCCCGGGCCCGTCCGCCGCCTCAAGCCCGACGGACCCGGACGCGGGCGCCGCAGGCGCTGGTGCAGGTTCAGGCACTGGCACAGGCGCCGCGGCCACCCGCCCGCCTCCCCCCGCACCGGAAGTCGACGGGGCCGACTTCTGGTGCACCACCAGGGCCTCGGACGCCACCGGACCGGGCTCGACCCCCCGCGCCCCACCAGGAGCCGATCCACCAGGAGCCGCCCCACCAGGAGCAGCGAAAGCACCAGGAGTCACGGGAACCACGGGCGCGGCAGCGACCTCCCCCTCCCCGGCCACCGCTTCCCCGGCCACCGCCGCCCCGACCACCCCCGGCACCGGCTCCAGCCACTCCTGGGCCCTCGGCTGCCCCGGCACGCCGAGCGGACGCCGCACCGGCCGCTCCCCGCCGTCCGCCCCAGTCGTCATCGCTCCTCCTTCTGATCAGCGGCCGGCCGGTCGAACTCGTCCGTCACCTCGACCACACCCCGGTCCTCCTCGGCCACCCAGCGCACCAGCAGCTCGCCCAGGGCCTCGGGCTGCTCGAAGGCGAGCACCCGCTCCCGGTACAGCTCCAGCAGGGCCAGGAAGCGGGCGACCACCACCAGGGTGTCCGGGGCGTCGGCGACCAGCTGCTGGAAGGACGCCTCGCCCAGCTCGATGAGCAGCCCGACCACCAGCCCGGCCTGTTCCCGCACGCTGACCGGCGGACTGTGGATGTGGTCGACGTAGACGACCGGCTCCGGCCTGGGCGCCATCGTCCGCGCCGCCAGCTGCGCGAACCGCTCCGTGCCGATGCTGATCACGACCTCGGGGAGCAGCTGCGCGTGGTGGGGCTCCAGTCCGACGGTCCGGGGGCGCCGGAGCAGTTCGGCGGCCCAGCGGTCGCCGAACAGGGCCGCCGCGCGCTTGTAGGCCCGGTACTGCAGCAGCCGGGCGAAGAGCAGGTCGCGCGCCTCCAGCAGGGCGAGGTCCTCCTCGTCCTCGACCTCGGCGGCGGGCAGCAGCCGGGCGGCCTTGAGATCGAGGAGCGTCGCGGCGACCACCAGGAACTCGGTCGCGGCGTCCAGGTCCCAGTTCGCGCCCATGGCCCGGATGTGCGCCATGAAGTCGTCGGTGACGGTGGCCAGCGCCACCTCGGTGACGTCCAGCTTGTGCTTGGCGATCAGGCTCAGCAGCAGGTCGAAGGGGCCCTCGAAGTTCTCCAGCCGCACCCGGAATCCACCGCCGGGCGAACCGGCGGCCGTCCCCGGCCCGTCTGCCGCGGCCGACCCCTCTGCCGTACCCGGATCGGTCCCCGCAGCGACGCGAACGCCCGCGTCGACGGTCTCACCGGACCTGACGGACCCATTGGCCCCACCCGACCCACCAACCCCGAGGAACGCATCGGATCCGGCGGTCCCATCGGCAGCGACGGACCCGGCGGCGGGCGGTTCGGGGGTGCTCGGCATAACGGTCCATCTTCACCCGGCGGCCGCCGCCCGCCCCGCGCCGGGGCCGGCGACACGCCGCACGCACCGCCGGGCGCCGCCGGTCACCGGTACAACGCCGGACCACCGGCCCAGCACCCCCCAGAGGCATCACGAGCCCACCGGCACCACCAGCACCACCGGAACCACCAGCACCACAAGCGCCACAAGGCGCCCCGCAGGCCTCAACGCCCGCGCAGCCGCCGCACCAGGATGCTCGCCTCGCCGCGCTGCTCCAGATCGGCCAGCACGACCGCGATCGCCTCCCGGACGATCCGGCCGCGGTCCACCGCCAGCCCGTGCTCACCACGGAGCACCAGCCGGGTGTGTTCGAGGTCCATCAGTTCCTCGGCGGACACGTACACGGTGATCTTCTCGTCGTGCCGCTCTCGCCCGGTGGGGCGGCGCGGAGCCCGTCCACGCGGCCTGGGGCGCCCTGTGGCGCCCGCCTGGTCCTCGGTGGCACCCGCGTGCTGGCGCGGCGCCGGAGCGGCGCCACGGCCGCCCTGAGCCGTCTTACCGGCCTGCGCGGCACCCGCCGCGCCCCCGGCCGTACTGCCCGCCGCGCCGGACTGCCCGATGCCCTGGGCCCCGCCCGGCTGAGCGGGGGCGGGCACCGAGGCGCCGCCCGCCGAGTGGTGCTCGCGCGGCCGACCGGCCTCGCCGCCGTTCGCGGCGCCCCCGGTCGCACGGCCCGCGGCACCGCCGGTGCCGTCGTCGGCGCCCTCGGCACCGTCCGGGCCGGCACCGTTGACGGCCCGCGCGGTCTCCGGTCTGGGCGCCTCGGCGGCCGGACGCGGCGCGAGGGACGGCGACAGCGCCATCCCGCCGGTGGTCCGGAACAGCTCGTCGGCACCCGGGAGACTCACTCGGCGGGGCGGCACCGGTCGAGCACCTCCCTGGCGAGCTGACGGTAGGCGGCGGCACCGACCGAGTTGGTCGCGTACGTCGTGATCGGCTCACCGGCGACGGTGGTCTCCGGGAAGCGCACGGTCCGCCCGATGACGGTGTGGAAGACGTGCTCGCCGAACGCCTCGACGACCCGGGCCAGCACCTCACGGCTGTGCACGGTGCGCGAGTCGTACATGGTGGCCAGGATGCCGTCCAGGCGCAGCTCGGGGTTGAGCCGCTCGCAGACCTTCTCGATCGTCTCGGTCAGCAGCGCGACACCGCGCAGCGCGAAGAACTCGCACTCCAGCGGAACGATGACGCTGTGAGCGGCCGTCAGGGCATTGACCGTCAGCAGGCCCAGCGAGGGCTGGCAGTCGATGATGACGAAGTCGTAGTCGGGCAGCAGCGGCTTCAGGGCGCGCGCCAGCGCGGACTCCCGGGCCACCTCGCTGACCAGCTGCACCTCGGCGGCGGAGAGGTCGATGTTGGAGGGCAGCAGGTCCATGCCGGGCACCGCGGTCTTCAGCAGCACCTCATCGGCCGTCAGGCCGCGCTCCATCAGCAGGTTGTAGACGGTGACGTCGAGTTCCATCGGGTTGACGCCGAGACCGACCGAGAGCGCGCCCTGCGGGTCGAAGTCCACGAGCAGCACCCGGCGGCCGTACTCGGCCAGCGCCGCGCCCAGGTTGATGGTCGACGTGGTCTTGCCGACGCCGCCCTTCTGGTTGCACATCGCGATGATCTGCGCGGGGCCGTGCTCGGCCACCGGCGCGGGGATCGGGAAGTACGGCAGCGGACGGCCGGTCGGGCCGACCCGCTCGCGCCGCTGGCGCGCGGCGTCGGGGGCCAGCGTGGCGGCGTACTCCGGGTCCGGCTCGTACTCGGCGTCCGGGTCGTCGTAGGCGCCGTAGGCGAACTCGCCGTAGGCCAGGCCGTGGGCCGGCAGGTCGACGTCGTAGTCGGTCACCGTGGTCACCTGTGCTGTGTTCTGTCGTGCTTCGAAAGTGCGGAGTGCGACCGAGCCGACCTCGGCCGAGCCCACGGTGGCCTGCCGGGCCCCGGACTCCTCACTCGGCTGGACGGCGGTGTGCTCCGCCAGTCCTGGCTGACCACCCCCGGGAGCAAATGTCGACTCATTCACAAGTCGTCTTACCTCCTTGGGCATCCAGGACTCTATGTCGATTCGTCAGCGTGGCAGCATGCCGACGGTTTGCGACTCTAGGCCGTTCAAGGCGTTCGCAGCAACACAATCCACGGTAGTGGGCAGGATGTGTCGACTATCGGGCAACCCTCTGTCAAGGGATGCGCGGGCCCTTGACCCTAACGTTTCTGCGGTCGGGTGACACGACCCACAGAAATTGACGACAGAGCGACCCGCCCACCTCACCCCCGTTCACGCGTCCGGATCGGCGCCGCTCACCCACCCCGACCACCCCCGTTCACGCGCCCGCGTCGGCACCGTTCAGCCGCCCCCGTCGGCGCCGTTCACCCGCGCGTGTCGGCGCCGTTCACCCGCGCGTGTCGGCGCCGTTCGCGGGCATGGCGAAGCCCCCGATCCGAGGACCTCCGGCCCGCTGGCGGACGAGGAGGAAGGGTCGGGGGCCTACGGGCCGTCCCACCGGGAACGGCCCAGGTCGGAGCGGTCCGCGCCGGCGTGGCGCGGACCGTTCCGGACCGGGGGAACCGAGATCAGGCGAGCACGCTCTCCAGGGAGACGGACTCCAGGCCGAAGGCCTCGGCGACGGCGCCGAAGGTGATCTGGCCCTCGTGCACGTTCAGGCCCTTGGCCAGCGCCGGGTCACGGCGCAGCGCGTCCTTCCAGCCGCGGTTGGCCAGCTCCACGATGTAGGGCAGCGTGGCGTTGGTCAGCGCGTAGGTGGAGGTGTTCGGGACGGCGCCCGGCATGTTGGCCACGCAGTAGAAGACCGAGTTGTGGACCTGGAAGGTCGGCTCGGCGTGCGTGGTGGCGTGCGAGTCCTCGAAGCAGCCGCCCTGGTCGATGGCGATGTCGACGAGCACGGAGCCCGGCTTCATGCGGGAGACCAGCTCGTTGGTGACGAGCTTCGGGGCCTTGGCGCCCGGGATCAGCACGGCGCCGATCACCAGGTCGGCCTCCAGGACGGCCTTCTCCAGCTCGAAGGCGTTGGAGGCGATGGCCTTGATCTTGGTGCCGAAGACCTTGTCGGCCTCGCGCAGCTTGTTGATGTCGCGGTCGAGCAGGGTCACCTCGTAGCCCATGCCGATGGCGATGGTGGCCGCGTGCCAGCCGGAGACGCCACCGCCGATGACGACGGCCTTGGCCGGGTGGGTGCCGGGCACGCCGCCGGGCAGCACGCCGCGGCCGCCGGCCGGGCGCATCAGGTGGTACGAGCCGACCTGCGGGGCCAGCCGGCCCGCGACCTCGGACATCGGCGCGAGCAGCGGCAGGGCGCCGTTGGCGAGCTGCACGGTCTCGTACGCGATCGCGGTGGTGCCGGACGCGACCAGCGCGTCGGTGCCGGCGCGATCGGCCGCCAGGTGGAGGTACGTGAAGACGGTCTGGCCCTTGCGCAGACGGTGGTACTCCTGGGCGATGGGCTCCTTGACCTTCAGCAGCAGGTCGGCGGTGGCCCACACCTCGTCGGCGGTGGGGAGGATGGTGGCGCCGGCGGCCACGTACTCCTCGTTGGGGATCGAGGAGCCGAGACCGGCGTTGTCCTCGATGTAGACCTCGTGTCCGTTGCGGACGAGCTCATGCACGCCGGCGGGCGTGATGGCCACGCGGTACTCGTGGTTCTTGACCTCGCGGGGGATGCCGACCTTCACGGCTAAACACGTCCTCTTGCCATGGGGGTCCCTACCGGAGAAGACCGGCGGGCGACGCGCACGTGGGGAAGCCTCCGGACGACACCGGGGCATGGATCGCTGCGCGACTGAGTTCGAGTGTAATGAAGCCCAGGCGGCGTGTCAGCCTTCCAAAGCGAACAAATCTGCCGGACACATTGGCAGGTTCGTAGGCTTCCCCAGCGATCTTCCCGCCAAAGCAATGCCAACCGGGCATCTCCGACAATACTCCGGAACCCGCCCCTACCACCCGCCGTCGAGGCGTTCCCGCAGCTCCGCGAGGGCGTCGCCGACCACCTGCTGCCCGCGCTCGTCGCCCAGCCTCCGCAGCACCGACAGGGAGGCCCGGTACTCCCGTTCGGCCTCCTCGAACCGTCGCTGCGCGGTGTGCGCCTCGGCCACCCGGGCGAGCAGCCGGGCCTCGGCGGCGTGGTCGCCCATCGCCTGCCGCAGGGCGAGCGCCCGCCCGTACCAGTCGGCGGCGCGAACCGCCTCACCGAGCGCCCGGTAGCAGCCGGCCGCGCCCTCCAGGGCCCGGGCGCAGAGCGCCTCGTCGTCGGCCGAGCGGGCGTGCTCCAGGGCCGCCCGGTAGTGTGCGCAGGCCTGCTCCCAGCGGCCGGCCGCGGCCTGGAGGTCCCCCAGATTGAGCAGTGCGGCGGCGGCCCGGCGCGGTTTGCCGTGGCGTTCGGCCACGGTCAGCACCTGCTCGTGCAGCTGGTAGAGGTCGGCGGGGGCGGCCGCGCCGGTCAGCGGCAGCGCCCGGAGCAGGGCGGTGACCAGCCGGCCGGCCGAGCCGTCCAGATCGCCCTGGCCGATCGCGTCGGCGACCGCGCCGAGCAGGACGTCGCGCTCGCCGAGCAGCCACTGCCGGGCGTCGGCGGCGGAGCGCAGCCGGAGCGGGCCGGGCAGTGGGTCGGGGCCGGGGCCGCCGGCCGGGTCGAGCAGCGCGCGGGCGGATTCGGTGAGCCGGACCAGCCGCTCCAGCAGCCGGGCCCGGGCCAGTTCGACCTCGGCGGGCCGGTCCTCGCTCTCCCGCAGCCGGACCAGCCGGGGGTAGAGCCGGCCGGGCACCCGGTAACGCGGGGTCCCGTCGGCGGCGGGGGGCTCCGCACCGAGCAGCTCCCGCTCGGCGAGCGCGGCCAGCATGGTGGCGGCCTCCGGCGCCGGGCAGCCGACCAGGGCCGAGGCGGTCCGCAGGTCGGCCGTCTGCCCCGGTGCGAGGGTGAGCGCCCGCAGCATCCGCGCCTGGGCGGCCGACAGCGTGCCGTAGAGCAGGGTGAACGCGCCGATCAGCGGATCGTTGTCCGGCACCGGGACGGGCTCGGCGGGTTCGGGCCCGGGCTTCACCCAGGCCGCGGGGTCCGTCACCGGGACGGCGGCAGCGGCGGCAGCGACCGACTCCACCTGCTCGGCCTTCGAGCCGACCGTACTGGCCGTACCGGCCGTACCGGCCCTGCCGGCCGTGCCGACTGCACCGCCCGCAGCGGCACCGGCGGTCCCCGGCTTTCCGGCCCCGGCCGGCCGGCCGGGCCGCTCCGGGGCCGGGACCTGCTCCGGAGCCGGCGCGGAAACGTGCTCCGCGGGCTGCGTCCCGCCGTGCCGTTCGCCGCGCTTCGCGCCGCCCCGCGCGGGCCCGGCGGGACGCCTGACACCCTGCCCGTCCCCCGGACCGGCCCCGGCCCCGGCGCCGCCCGGAGCCCGCCCGTCCGCCCCGGTCCCGGCCTTGGGCCCCGCACCGACCCCCGCACCGGCCCCCGCGTGCAGGGCGCCGCCCTTCGTACGCCCCGGCCCACCGGACGCGCCGGGCCCGCCCCGGGCGCCCTCCTTCCCCCCGGAAGCCGTCTCCCCGGCCGCGTGCCCCCCACCGGCCGCCTTCGCGCCCCCCGCCGGCGTGGCGTCGGCCTCCCGCACCGCCCGCGCCAGCTCCTTCGCGGCGTCCGTCACCGCCAGCTTCGGATTGCCCCGCAGCCACCCCGCCATCAGCCGCAGTGCCGCCGGCCGGGCCGCGCAGGCCTCGGCCAGGTCGGCCCCGCCGACCGGGTCGCAGCTGATCCTCGTCCCGCCGACCAGGTCCCCGAGCAGCTCCCCCGAGGCCTGCCGGTCGAGCCCGCCGAGAATGACCGGGTCGATGTCCTCGATGCCGGTGAGCGGCCCGGCAGTGGTGGCCAGGACGAGGCAGCCGGGCTCGTCCGCGAGCAGCGGCCAGAGCTGTCCGGCGTCCCGCACGTCGTCCAGCAGCAGCAGGACCTCCCGCCCGGCCAGCGCCTCGCGCAGCGCGACGCAGGCCGGTTCGTCCCGGCTGTCCTCGACGGCGCCGGGCAGCGGGACGCCCGCGACGTCCGCGCCGAGCTGCTCCAGCAGCCGGCGGGCGGCCCTGGCGGGCGGCACCCGGCCGCCGTCCGGGGTGGAGAGCCGGGCGAACAGCACACCGTCGGGGTAGTCGGCGGCGACCGTGCGGGCGAACCGGACGGCCAGGGTGGTCCGCCCGGAGCCGGGCCGGCCGGCCAGCACCAGGACCCGGCTGCGGCCCTCGGCCGGGCGTGCGGCGGCGGCCCGCAGGGCGGCGAGCTCGGCACGCCGGCCGACGAGCAGCGCGGGACCGGCGGGCAGCCGGTCGAGCCCGGGAACGTCCTCGACGGATACGCCGGGCCCCGCGTCCATGGTCGCCGTCTTCCTCGCCACCCGTGCCACTCCCGACGTCACCCAGCGCTCAGCGGAGGCGGCCCGGGACGGGCGCCCTGTCTGCGAAGCGTAGTTCGACCGTCCGGCTCCGCCGAGGTGACATCCGGTCGTACGAACCGGTAAGTCACCCCTGCGGGTCAACCGCGGGGTGACGCGCCGTCCACCGCCACGCCGGGAAGGTCACCCCACGAAGCGTCGCCCCACGAAGCAGCACCGCAGAAGCAGCACCGCAGAAGCGTCACCGCGCGAAGCAGCACCGCGGAGTCGTCACCCCCACGCAGCAGTACCGCGCCGAGGTCACGCCGGAGGTGTCACGCCGAGAAGGGCCGCGCCGGCCACGGCGAGTCGGCGGGGCGCAGCGCGTCCAGGCCGCCGGGCCCGGTGAGCGCGGCGTGCACGGCGAGCGTGCCGGTGATCAGGGTGGGGTTGTGCAGCTCCCCGGCGTGGATCAGCCGGATCAGCTCGGCGACCGGCACCCGGGCGGTCTCGATCTCCAGTTCCTCGCCGTGCGCCTCGTAGCGCTCGCCCTCGGCGGCGGTGAGGTCGGTGGCGAGGAAGAGCCGCAGCGCCTCGTCCGTGCCGCCGGGCGAGGTGTAGAAGTCGACCAGCACCCGCCAGGTGCCGGCCTTGCAGTGCGCCTCCTCGTACAGCTCGCGCTGGGCGGCGTGCAGCGGGTTCTCGCCGGGGACGTCGAGGAGGCCGGCCGGCAGCTCCCAGAGCCGCTGGCGGACGGGGTGGCGGTACTGGCGCAGGATCAGCACCCGCTCCTGGTCGTCCAGCGCCAGGACGGAGACCGAGCCGGGGTGGGTCTGGTAGTCGCGGCGGGCCCAGCTGCCGTCGGGCATCCGGACCTCCTCGGAGCGCACGCCGGTGACCTTGCCCTGGAAGGGCGTCCCGGTCCCCCGGGTCTCCCACTCCTCGGCCACGTCAAAGATGCTCTGGTCGTCCATCGCTCTCCCCTTTTCGTCAGTACGACACAATCTAACGCCGGACGGCGGCCCCGCGGGAATCGCGGGGCCGCCGTCCGGTGACATGTCGACGACTACTCCTGGTGGGCGCCCGTTGCCCGGCGCCGACCTCCGGGCGCCGAGCAGTGGGAACCGACTACCGGGTCCCGACTACTGGGCGGCCGTCTTGATCTCGATGGCCGCCTTGACCAGACCCGCGAACAGCGGGTGCGGGCGGGTCGGGCGGGACTTGAGCTCCGGGTGGGCCTGGGTGGCCACCAGGTAGGGGTGCACCTCGCGCGGGTACTCGACGTACTCGACGAGGTCGCCCTTCGGGGAGAGGCCGGAGAACTGCAGGCCGGTCTTCTCCAGGTCGGCGCGGTACGCGTTGTTGACCTCGTAGCGGTGGCGGTGGCGCTCCTCGACGTACTGCTCGCCGCCGTAGACCTCACGGACGATGGAGCCCTCGGCGAGCTTGGCCGGGTAGAGGCCCAGCCGCATCGTGCCGCCCAGGTCGCCCTTGCCGTCGACGATCGCCAGCTGCTCGGCCATGGTGGAGATGACCGGGTACTTGGCGGCCGCGTCGAACTCGGTGGAGTTGGCCTCGGGCAGGCCGGCCAGGTTGCGGGCGGCCTCGATGACCACGCACTGCAGGCCCAGGCAGAGGCCCAGCAGCGGGATCCTGTTCTCCCGGGCGTAGGTGATCGCGGCGACCTTGCCGTCCACGCCGCGGTCGCCGAAGCCACCGGGGACGCAGATCGCGTCCACGTCGCCGAGCTGCGCCTGGGCGCCCTCGGGCGTCTCGCAGTCGTCGGAGGTGACCCACTTGATCTCGACGCGGGCGTTGTTGGCGAAGCCGCCGGCGCGCAGCGCCTCGGTCACCGACAGGTAGGCGTCCGGCAGGTCGATGTACTTGCCGACCAGCGCGACCTTGACGATGTGCTGCGGCTCGTGGACGCGGCGCAGCAGGTCGTCCCAGGTGGTCCAGTCCACGTCGCGGAACGGGAGGTCCAGCCGGCGGACCACGTACGCGTCCAGGCCCTCGCCGTGCAGGACCTTGGGGATGTCGTAGATCGACTTGGCGTCGATGGCCGCGACCACGGCCTCCTCGTCCACGTCGCACATCAGCGAGATCTTGCGCTTGATGGCCTGCGGGACCTCGCGGTCGGCGCGCAGCACGATGGCGTCCGGCTGGATGCCGATGTTGCGCAGCGCGGCCACCGAGTGCTGGGTGGGCTTGGTCTTCAGCTCGCCCGAGGGGCCGATGTACGGCAGCAGGGAGACGTGCACGAAGAACACGTTGTCCCGGCCGACCTCGTGGCGGACCTGGCGGACGGCCTCCAGGAAGGGCAGCGACTCGATGTCGCCGACCGTGCCGCCGACCTCGGTGATCACCACGTCGACGTCCTCGGTCGCCATCCGGCGGATCCGGGCCTTGATCTCGTTGGTGATGTGCGGAATCACCTGGACGGTGTCGCCCAGGTACTCGCCGCGGCGCTCCTTGGCGATGACCGTCGAGTACACCTGGCCGGTGGTGACGTTCGCCGAGCCGTGCAGGTTGGTGTCGAGGAACCGCTCGTAGTGGCCGACGTCGAGGTCGGTCTCGGCACCGTCGTCGGTGACGAAGACCTCGCCGTGCTGGAACGGGTTCATGGTGCCCGGGTCCACGTTGAGGTACGGGTCGAGCTTCTGCATCGTCACGCGGAGTCCGCGGGCCTTGAGCAGGGCGCCCAGGCTGGAGGCGGTGAGGCCCTTGCCGAGCGAAGAGGCGACACCCCCGGTGACGAAGAGGTGCTTGGTCGTCACGGCGCGGCCGTTCGATGCCTTGCCGGAATGGGGCTGTGCCAAGAGGGGGCTCCCGTGGGTCGCGTGTCGAAGGTGACGTGGGCGGGAAGCTCTCGGCTCGCCTGGCGCGACGGGAGTGCGGTGTGGTGCACGGCACTCGATGAGTCGTCGGTTCGGCTGGTCCGGGGCGTTTGATCCCACCGGTCCACGGGATACCAGGGTATCAGTGCCCCGGCCCGGACGCGTTCCGGCCCGCTCGCGGCGCTCGGGAACCACTCCGTCGGCGCACCACCGGCGCACCACCCGGCGCACGCGTCACACCGGTCGCACCACCGGCCCGAGCGGGCCACTCCGCGGCGCTCGGGCGGGTCATGGAGCCCCCTCCCGACGGACCATCCGGAGGTGATCCTTCCGAGCCATCCTTTACGGCTCCCCCACGATGCACGGCATTTCCGCCGAATTGTGGCGCCACGCAGGGCTGCGCCCGCGTGCTTCGCCCCTTTCGTCCGTCGTAAGCTGCACGGACGCATCGCCGACAGCACGAGCAAGCGGAGGGCGTGGGAGGGCAAGGACACCTCTCGGTCCCCGATGCGCGACCGGACCTCCCCGTTATCCAGCACCCCCCACCCACCCTGGGGCTCGACCGAGCCCCGCGCGGACACTCCAGCAAGGCCTGCCACCACCCCCGGCAGGCCGGACGTCCCGGGGTGACCCCCGGCCCCGCAGACCCGCTGGCTCTCCCCGGATCGCCGATGCGTCGTGACCACATTGCGAACTGGAGATCCACGTGGCCGGCCGTATCGAGGACTACGCACTCATCGGGGACATGCAGACCGCTGCCCTGGTCAGCAGGGACGGAGCGGTCGACTGGCTGTGCCTGCCCCGCTTCGACTCGCCGGCGGTGTTCGCCGGCCTGCTGGGCACCGATGAACACGGCTTCTGGCGGATCGGCCCGGCCGAGGTGATGGCCGCCGAGCTGCCGGCCACCCCCGCGCCGGCCCCCGACACCCCACACGTCCGGTACACCGACACCGGCGACCTGCGGGTCCCCCCGCCCACCGCGGCCGCGCCGGCCGTCCCCGCCGACCGGCGCCGCTACCGGGGCGACTCACTGATCCTGGAACAGGAGTGGGACTCCCGGGGCGGCAGCGTCCGGGTGATCGACTTCATGCCCCCGCGCCCGCTGGCCGGCCGGGACTCCGTCCCGCAGATGATCCGGATCGTCGAGGGCCTGTCCGGCACCGTCCGGATGCGCTCGGCGGTGCGGATGCGGTTCAGCTACGGGCGCGTCGTGCCCTGGGTGCACCGCGTCGAGCAGGCCGACGGCGGCCACCGGACGGTGGCCGTGGCCGGCCCCGACTCGGTCTGGCTGGACGGCGAGGCCGACACCTACGGGCGCAACCTCACCACCTACGCGGACTTCACCGTCCAGGCCGGCGAGCGGATCGCCTTCGCGCTCACCTGGCAGGCCTCGCACCTGGACGCGCCCAAGGCCCCGGACGCCGAGGAGATGCTCGACGCCACCGCGGACTTCTGGCACGAGTGGGCCGGCCAGTGCACCTACCAGGGCCCCTACCGCGAGGCGGTGATCCGCTCCCTGATCACCCTCAAGGGCCTCACCTACGCCCCCACCGGCGGCATCGTCGCCGCCCCCACCACCTCCCTGCCCGAGGACATCGGCGGCGAGCGGAACTGGGACTACCGCTACACCTGGCTCCGCGACGCCGCCATCACCCTCTCCTCGCTGCTGCGCACCGGCTACCGCGACGAGGCCCGGGCCTGGCGCGAGTGGCTGCTGCGCGCCGTCGCCGGGGACCCGGAGAACCTGCAGATCATGTACGGCATCGCCGGCGAGCGCGAGCTCACCGAGTCCTCGCTGGACTGGCTGCCCGGCTACGAGGGCTCCCAGCCCGTCCGGGTCGGCAACGGCGCCGCCGGCCAGCTGCAGCTGGACGTCTACGGCGAGGTCGTCGAGGCCCTGCACCTGGCCCACATGACCGGGCTGGTCCGCAACGACCACGCCCACCACCTCCAGCTGCGGCTCATCGACTACCTGGAGGACCACTGGCAGGAGCCGGACGAGGGCATCTGGGAGGTCCGCGGCCCGCGCCGGCACTTCGTCCACTCCAAGGTGATGGCGTGGGTGGCGGTCGACCGGACCATCAAGCTGCTGGAGCAGAACCCCGAGGACGCCCCCTCCGACGGCCACCTGGAGCGCTGGCGCACGCTGCGGGCGACCATCCACCGCGACGTCTGCGAGAAGGGCTACGACCCGGAGCGCAACACCTTCACCCAGTACTACGGCGGCAAGGAGCTGGACGCCTCGCTGCTGCTGATCCCGCAGGTCGGCTTCCTCCCGCCGGACGACAAGCGGGTGATCGGCACCATCGAGGCGATCCAGCGCGAGCTCTCCACCGAGGACGGCTTCGTGCTGCGCTACCCGACGCACGACGAGAGCGGCAACAACGTGGACGGCCTCTCCGGCCACGAGGGCGCGTTCCTGGCCTGCTCGTTCTGGCTGGCCGACGACCTCGCCATGATCGGCCGGGTGCAGGAGGCCCGCGAGCTGTTCGACCGGCTGCTGTCGCTGCGCAACGACCTCGGCCTGCTCGCCGAGGAGTGGGACCCGCGGGAGAAGCGCCAGGTCGGCAACTTCCCGCAGGCCTTCAGCCACGTCCCGCTGATCGACACCGCGCTGCGGCTGACCGCCTGCGGCGGGGCCTACCTCTCCGCCCAGCCGGACGCCCCGGCCGTCGACCGGGTCGAGCAGGCCACGGTCTGAGCGGTGCCTGCCCGGGCGGCCACGGCCCGGGCAGGCCCGGTCCCACCCGTCGCGGTCCCGCCCGTCGCGGTTCGGACCGGCCGCTCGGCTCGGCTAGGGGGTGCGCTGCACCAGCTCGTCGTAGGTGCTGAGCACCTGGGCCACCGTGGCGGCCTCGTCCGGCCAGGTCTCGGCCTGCTGCCGGCCCGCGGCCACCAGGCGCCGGCGGCGCTCCGGGTCGGCCAGCAGCTCGCGCACCGCCCGGCCGAGCGCCGCCGCGTCGCCGGGCGGGACCAGCACGGCGGCGTCGCCGACCAGCTCCGGGATGCCGCCGACGGCGGTGGCCACCACCGGGACGCCGGCCCGCATCGCCTCCTGGACCGCCAGCGAACGGGCCTCCCAGCGGCTGGAGACCACCAGCACGTCCGCCGCCGCCAGCAGGTCCGGCACGTCGGTGCGGTAGCCGAGCAGCCGGACGTCGGCCTTCTCCACGGCCGCCCGCTCACGGAGCCCGGCGGCCTCGGGGCCGTCGCCGGCGATCAGCAGCAGCGGCTGCGGATCCAGCCCGGCCAGCTCGCGGGTGGCGTCCAGCAGCACCCCGAAGGCCTTCTGCGGGACGAGTCCGCCGACCGCCAGCAGCAGCGGACGGTCCGGGCCGTCGCCGAGCAGCGCCGCCCGGGCCTCGGCCCGCTCCAGCCGGCCCTCGGGCACCGGCGGGGCGGCCACCGGGCCGAGCCGGGCATCGGTGGCGCCCAGCTCGCGGGCCCGGGCCACCAGGTCGGAGGAGGCGCCGAGCACCAGGTCGGCGGCCCGGGCCACCCGACGCTCCATCAGCCGCTGGAGCCGCCGCTCCATGCCGGTGGCCAGCAGCGCGTGGTGCGAGGTGACCACCAGCGGCGTCTCCGGGCGCAGTCCCGGGAAGCGGCCGGCGGTGCGCAGTGCCAGGTCCGACAGCAGCCCGGCCCGCAAGCCGTGGGCGTGCACCACGTCGGCGCCGGTGAAGGCACGGCGCAGCTCACCGATCGCGGTGGCGTCGCTGCGGGCGCCCGCCGTGGGGGTGATGTCGACCAGGTGGAACCTGGCTCCGGTGCGGGAGAAGCCGAACAACGCGTCCGTACCGGCGGGCGCGCAGACCGTGACGGTCACTCCGTGCGCGACCAGGCCCTGTGCCAGGGAGCGCACGTGCGCACCGATGCCGCCGGTACTGGCGGCCAGGACGAGCACCACGTGCAGCTGACCCGGTTCTGGGGCGGCCGCGGTGGCCCGGGCGGCGGAATGGTCCACGTCGTCTCGCATCCGACTCGATCAGGTTCGCGCGCCGCGTCGCGAGGATTGCCCGCCGACGGCGCTCGGGACTGGAAAGCCAGTGTCCAGCCGCCACCATGCCAGGTCGGCGGCCCTCTTGGACAGTCGGCGCCACGGGGGGCGCGTCGCGGTCCGCCGGAGGGCCGCCGGGCCGGGCGGCGGAGGCTAACGGTGGCGCGGAGCCCGGGCGGCGGCCAGCAGTTCCTCGGCGTGGGCGCGGCCCAACTCCGAGTCCTCCAGGCCGGCGAGCATCCGGGAGAGCTCGCGCACCCGCTCCTCGTCGTTGAGCACCTTGACGCCGCTGCGGGTCACGGTGCCGTCGTTGGTCTTCACCACCACCAGGTGGCGGTCGGCGAAGGCGGCGACCTGCGGCAGGTGGGTGACCACCACGACCTGGGCCGACTCGGCCAACTTGGCCAGCCGGCGGCCGATCTCGACCGCGGCCTTGCCGCCGACGCCGGCGTCCACCTCGTCGAACAGGTACGTGGGGACGGGGTCGGCGCCGGCGAAGACCACCTCGACGGCGAGCATCACCCGGGACAGCTCACCGCCGGAGGCGCCCTTGGCGATCGGGCGGGGCTGGGCCCCGGGGTGCGGGGCGAGCAGGACCTCGACCTCGTCCACGCCGTGCGGGCCGTAGGCGACGGTTCGGCCGTCGACCTCGATGCCGGAGAGGTCGTCGACCTGGGCGATCGCGAAGGTCACCCGGGCGTGCGGCATCGCGAGTTCGGCGAGTTCGGCGGAGACGGCCTCGGCGAAGCGGCCGGCGGCGGCCTGCCGGGCGGTCGAGACCTCGCCCGCGAGCTCGGCCAACTCGGCGCGCAGCGCGGTCTCCTGGGCGCCGAGTTCGTCGATCCGCTCGTCGTCGCCGTCGAGCTCGGCGAGCCGGGCGGAGCCGTTGTCGGCCCAGGCGAGCACCTCGGCGAGGGAGTTCTCCGGGCCGCCGTACTTGCGCAGCAGCTGGGCCAGGACGGCCCGGCGGTCCTCGACGGCGGCCAGCCGGACCGGGTCGGCGTCCAGGTCGTCGGCGTAGCCGGCCAGGTCACCGGCGACATCGGCCAGCAGGTAGCCGACCTCGTTCAGCCGGTCCGCGAGGCCGGCGAGGCGCTCGTCGTGGTGGCGGACGGCGTCCAGGGCGCGGCGGGCCTGGGCCAGCAGGGTGCCGGCGTCCAGCGCCTCCGGGTCGGCGGGGTCCCCGGCCAGCGCGGCGTGGGCCAGGGTGGCGGCGGAGGAGAGCGCGTCGGCGTGGCCGAGCCGCTCGGCCTCGGCGCCCAGTTCGACGTCCTCGTCGGCGACGGGCTCGGCGGCGGCCACCTCGTCCAGGCCGAAGCGCAGCAGGTCGGCCTCCTGGGCGCGCTCGCGGGCCCGGGTGGTCAGCTCCTCCAGGGTGGCCGAGACCTCCCGCAGCCGGCGGTAGACCTCGCGGTAGCGGGCCAGCGGCTCGGCCACCGCCTCGCCCGCGTACCGGTCCAGGGCGCCGCGCTGGCGCGCCGGCCGGAGCAGCCGCTGCTGGTCGGTCTGGCCGTGCACGGCGATCAGGTCCTCGCCGAGCTCGGCCAGCAGCCCGACCGGCACGGCCCGGCCGCCGACGTACGCCCGGGAGCGGCCCTCGGCCGAGACGGTCCGGCTGATCAGCAGCGCGCCGTCGTCGAGTTCGGCGCCGGCCTCGACCGCGCGGACCGCCGCCGGGGAGCCCTCGGGCAGTTCGAGGCGGCCCTCGACGACCGCTCGTCCGGCGCCGTTGCGCACCAGAGCGGGGTCGGCCCGGCCACCGAGCAACAGGCCGAGGCTGGTCACCACCATGGTCTTGCCGGCACCGGTCTCACCGGTCACGGCGGTGAAGCCGGGGGCCAGTTCGACCACCGCATCGTCGATGACCCCTAGATCCCGTATCCGCATCTCGTCCAACACGGTGACGACCTTACGAGGTTCCGGCCCCGGCGCGCGACGAGCGGCAACTCCACGCCCCTCAAGTTCATCCCTTCCGGGGCGTTTCGGCGGGGCTGGGCACGGTGCACCAGGGCAGGAAGATCTGCGCGAGCGGGCCGATGGCCAGCGCGTATGCGACGGTGCCGACGCCCGCGGTACCACCGAGCAGGACTCCGGCGGCCAGCACGGTGAGTTCGATTCCGGTCCGGATCAGCCGCAGCGACCGGCCGGTGCGCCGGTGCAGGCCGGTCATCAGGCCGTCGCGCGGGCCCGGGCCGAAGCGGGCGCCGATGTAGAGGCCGGTGGCCAGGCCGTTCAGCACGATCGCGCCGACCATCAGCGCGATCCGGGCCGGCAGCGGTCCGGGCGTGCCGGTCACCCGGAGGGTGAGGTCCATCGCCGCGCCGATCATCAGCACATTGGCCACGGTCCCGAGCCCGGGGCGCTGGCGCAGCGGGATCCAGAGCAGTAGCACCAGCGCGCCGCAGATGGTCACCCAGGCGCCCACCGAGAGGCCGGCGGTGCGCTGCAGGCCCTGGTGGAAGACGTCCCACGGGTCGAGACCGAGCCCGGAGCGCAGCATCAGCCCCATGCTCGCCCCGTAGAGGGAGAGGCCGACCAGCAGCTGCGGGAGGCGGCGGCCCAGTGCGTGGGTGTCGCCGAGCAGGCGGACGGCGAGGGAGGGGCGCCGCGCCGTGTCGGCGGGCGCGGGGGTGGTCGGTCGCGTGGTCGTGGTGGCCATCGGGCTCTCCCGCAGGTGGTGCTGCACCGTACGGGCCCGGCCCGCGACGGTGGCGGACTCGATGGCCGCCCTGCCATGATGGACAGGCCAAAGCAACCCCTTCCAGGGCCAATTCCGAGCAAGTGGACTGATCAGCCATGGCCGACTGGCACACCACCGTCACCGCCGCCGCACTGGCCCGGCTGCTCGACGCGGCCCGGCTGCCCGAGCCGGCCGCCGCCCGCCGCCCCGCCTACCGGACGCTGGCCGGGCAGGTCCGGCTGCTGGTCACCGAGGGCCGGCTGCCGGTCGGGGCCCGGCTCCCCGCCGAGCGCGAGCTGGCCCTGGCGCTGCGGCTCAGCCGCACCACCGTGGCCACCGCGTACGAGGCGCTGCGCGCCGAGGGGTACCTGCACAGCCGGCGCGGATCCGGCAGCTGGACCGCCCTGCCCGAGGGCGCCCCGCCGCCCGGCGACGCGCTGCACCCGGTGCCGCCGGACGAGCAGGGCCGCACGCTGGACCTCGGGGTCGCCGCGCTGCCCGCCCCGCAGCCCTTCCTCGGCGCGGCGGCCGCCCGGGCCGTCGAACAGCTCCCCGCGTACGCCGCCGGGCACGGCAACTATCCCACCGGCGTCCCGGTGCTGCGCGAGGCGGTGGCCCGGCGCTACACCGAGCGCGGCCTGCCGACCACCCCCGACCAGATCCTGATCACGATCGGCGCGATGGGCGGGCTGCACCTGGTGCGGCAGGCGCTGATCTCCCGCGGCGACCGGGTCGCCGTCGAGGCGCCCAGCTACGCGCACACGCTGCAGGCCCTGCGCCTGGGCGAGGCGCGCCTGGTGCCCGTCCCCTACGGCTGGCCCGGCGGGCCGTCCCGGCAGCCCTCCTGGGACCTCGCCGAGTGGCGCCGGGTGCTGCGCGGCGCCACGCCCAGGGCCGCCTACGTGATCCCGGACTTCCACAACCCCACCGGCGCCCTCGTCCCCGAGGAGCAGCGCCGCGAACTGCTGGCCGCCGCGCGGGCCGCCGGCACGATCGTGCTGGCCGACGAGACCACCGCCGAGCTCGGCTGGGGCCTCGCGCCGGACGCCGTGCTCCCCCGCCCGATGGCCGCGCTGGACCGGTCCGCCCAGGTGGTCACCGTCGGCTCGGCGGGCAAGCTGCTCTGGGGCGGCCTGCGGATCGGCTGGGTCCGGGCGGCCCCCGCGCTGGTGCGCCGGCTGGCCACCGCCCGGGTCTACAGTGACGTCGGCGCCCCGGTGCTGGACCAGCTGATCGCCGCCGAGCTGCTCGGCGAGCCGCTGGCGGCCGTCCGCGCCCACCAGCTGGACCGGCTGCGCTCCACCGCCGAGGCCTTCGCCCGCGCGCTGCGCGAGCGGCTGCCCGCCTGGCACTACGCCGCTCCGCCCGGCGGGCTCGCGCTCTGGGTCTCCACCGGGGGCCTGTCCGGCGCGGCACTGGCCCAGGCCGGGGAGCAGGGCGGCGTACGGATCGCGGCGGGCAACCGCTTCGGCTCGGACGGGGCCTTCGAGCACCACATCCGGATCCCGCTCACCCTCCCCGCCGCGGCCGTGCCCGCCGCCGTCGAACGCCTCGCGGAGGTCGCCGCCCGGGCCGCCCTCGGCGGCCGCTGGAGCGCGGGCGACGACAGCCAGCCGCTGGCGGTCTGAGGGCCCGCCCACGGCGAAGGGCCCGGGCCGCCGGTGGTCGGAACCGGCGGCCCGGGCCCCTCCGTCAGTGCGTTTCGGCCCGGCCGCGCCAACCCGTCACCGGCAGCGCGAACTTCGCCACCAGCCGGTCGGTGAACGGCGCCCGGTGCAGTCGCGCCAGCCGCACCGGCGTCTGCCCCCGGCGGACCTCCACCCGGGCCCCGGCCGGCAGCTCCACCGAGCGCCGCCCGTCGCACCAGAGCACGCCGTGCGGGGTCTTCGGCTGCACCTCGACCGCGAGCACCGAGTCCGGCGAGGCCACCAGCGGCCGGGCGAACAGCGCGTGCGCGCTGATCGGCACCATCAGCAGGGCCTCCACCTCGGGCCAGACCACCGGGCCGCCGCCGGAGAACGCGTACGCCGTCGAACCGGTCGGCGTCGCGCAGACCACCCCGTCGCAGCCGAAGTTGGAGACCGGACGGCCGTCCACCTCGGTCACCACCTCCAGCATCCGCTCCCGGGACGCCTTCTCGATCGAGGCCTCGTTCAACGCCCAGTCCTGGTGGACCACATCGCCGTTGGTCCGGACGATCACGTCGAGCGTCATCCGTTCCTCGACCTCGTATTCGGCGTCGACGACCCGCTCCACCACGACCGCGAGATCGTCCCGCTCGGCCTCCGCGAGGAAGCCCACCCGGCCCAGGTTGATGCCGAGCATCGGCAGCCCGTGCTCACGGGCCAGCTCGGCCCCGCGCAGCAGCGTCCCGTCCCCGCCGGCGACCAGGATCAGCTCGCAGCCGTCCGCCGCGCCGGGCCCGCCGGCCACCCGCTCGATGCCGTCGGGCAGGTCCAGGTCGACCGCCTCGGCCGCGAGCAGCCTGATCCGGATGCCCGCCTTCAGCAGGCCGTGCACCAGGCCCTCGACACTGCGCAGCGCGGCCTCCCGGCCGGTGTGCGCGATCAGGAAGACCGTACGTCCCTCACTCATGCGCGCCCCTCTCCGCCCGTCCCGACAGCTCCGAGGTGCCCCCGTCTCCCCACGGTAGCCGCGGGCGACGCGTACCCCTCGACAGCTCTCCCCCGGATCTCGGCCGGGATTACCCCCACGGTTCGCTCGCTCATGCCCGCTGCCCTCTCCCTACGTCGGCCGGGTCGCCCTCGGCCCGGTGCGGCCGCGTCACTCAGCATGACGGACCGGACGTCCGCAGAGCACCCTACCGGGGGCCTTCGGCGACGGCCCGGTCCGCCTGCGCCGGGTCCAACGGCGGGGCGTCCCGGCGCAGCCAGAGGAAGTACTCGACGTTCCCCGACGGCCCCGGCAGCGGGCTCGCGGTGACCGCCCGCACGCCCAGCCCCTGCTCCCACGCCTTCCCGGCCACCTGCCGGATCATCTCGGCGCGCAGCTGCGGGCTGCGCACCACGCCGCCGCTGCCCAGCCGCTCCTTGCCGATCTCGAACTGCGGCTTGACCATCAGCACCAGGTCCGCGTCCTCGGCGGCGCAGCCGGCCAGCGCGGGCAGCACCAGGCCGAGCGAGATGAACGAGAGGTCGCCGACCACCAGGTCGACCGGTGAACCGCCGATCAGCTCCCGGGTCAGCTCGCGCACGTTGGTGCGGTCCATCACCGTCACCCGCTCGTCGCTCTGCAGCGACCACGCGAGCTGTCCGTAGCCGACGTCCACCGCCAGCACGCCGGCCGCCCCGGCGCGCAGCAGCACGTCGGTGAAGCCGCCGGTGGAGGCGCCCGCGTCCAGCGCCCGGCGGCCCTCGACCACCAGGCCCTGCGGGACGAAGGCCGCGAACGCCCCGGCGAGCTTGTGCCCGCCGCGCGAGACGTAGTCGGGGTCGTTCTCGTCGTTCGCCACCACGACCGCCGCCGCGGTCTCCACCTGGGTGGCCGGCTTGGTCGCGGTGGTGCCGCCGACGGTCACCCGGCCGGCCGCGATCAGCTCGGACGCGTGCTCGCGCGACCGGGCCAGCTTGCGGCGGACCAGCTCCGCGTCGAGACGGCGTCGTGCCACTGCCACTGGTGTTTCAGCTCCTACGGGTCATCGCGAACGGTCGGACCCAGCGGGTCGATCCTGGTCGAGCGCGGCCAGCGTGTCGGTCAGCCGCTGGTGAACATCTTCGTACACCGCGACGTGTGCCTCGGTCGGCACCCCGTCCAACGCCTCCAGCCGGGCCAGCGCGGCGTCGACGGCCGGGTGGCCGGTGGGAGTCGGCTCGACGCCCAGCGGCAGCGGCTCATCGATGCCGAGGAAGGCGTCCGGGACGGCGCCCGCGGCTGAGTCTGCGGCGAGGTCCCGGGCCGGGTCCACCGGGCGGATGACGGGCGCGGGGGCGCTGCCCGGGCCGGGATCAGGCATCGGGCTTCCTGGTGCTGCTCTTGCGGACGGTGGTCTTCCTGGTCGCGGTCCGCTTCTTGGCGGGCGGCTCCTGGCCGGCGGCCTGCGCCGCCTTCTTCGCGGCGGCCCGCTCGGTGGTCGCGGCGGCGGTCTTCTTGACGGCGGTCCGCTTCGCGGGAGCCTTCTTGGCGGCGGGCTGCTGCTCGGCGGGCTTCTTCCCGGCGGGCTTCTTGGCGGCAGCCTTCTTCACGGCAGCCTTCTTCACGGCGGGCGCCTGCGCTGCGGGCTTCTGCGCGGCGGCCTTCTTCGCCACCGGCTTCTTCGCCGCGGGCTTTCGCTCGGCGGGCTTCTCGGCCGCCTCCGGCTTCTCCGCCACCGCCGGCGGCACCGGCGGATCGGTCTCCACCGGCTCGTCGACCTCGACCCGCTCGGCCACTATCGGCTCGCCGCCCACCCGCGCCGCGGGTGCCGCCGGCTCGTCGTCCAGCTCCCAGCCGTGCCCGAACAGGGCGTCGGCCCGGGGCGCCGGCGCCGCCGTGCCGGGCTCCTCCTCCTGCGGCGACGCGGCCGGAACGGCCTCCTCCTCGACCTCGCGCAGCTTGCTCTCCAGGTAGGCGAGCACCACGCCGACCTTGGTCACCTGGTCGCCGACCTTCTCGAAGGCCTTCTCCACCTCGCTGCGCGCCACGCCGACCGCCAGGTCCACCCCGGCCCGGCCGGCGGTCACCGCCTCCTCGGCCAGGGTCTGCAGCGACTTCGCGGACGGCGGGAACGGCCCGCCCAACCGCCGCTCCACCTCGGCGACGTCGACCCCGCTCATCTCCAGCAGCCCGGCCGCCGTCCCGACGACCCGCTTGCCGACCTCCTCCACCAGCCCGGCCGCGACCTCCACCGCTCCCCGCACCGTCTTCGGCAGCATCCGGGTGCCTCCTTAGCGCCTGCGCGCATCGCTCCGTCGCCGTCGGTACCCGGACCGGTTCCGGGCACCCCACCGACGACGCTACCGCCAAAACCCGCCTGCGGTACCGTGGCCCCGCAGTGACCGCCGCCGTCGCACAGGGAGTGGACCAGCCGCCATGGCCAACGCCGAGGAGTGCCGCACGGCACTGGAGCAGCTCAGCCGGAACCTGGCGAAGTCCACCGGCAACGTCCGCAAGGCGGCCGACCTCGACCGCTCCCTCACCTGCCGGATCACCGACCTCGACCTGACCTTCACCGGCCGGCTGCGCGACGGCCGGATCGAGGACGTCACCGAGGCACCCGGCCCGCCCGCCACGAAGGCCGAGATCCGGCTCACCATGAGCAGCGACGACCTGGTCGCCCTGGTCGGCGGCACGCTCAACTTCGCGGCGGCCTGGGCCAGTGGCCGGGTCCGGCTGGAGGCCGGCTTCCGCGACCTGCTGCGGCTGCGCACACTGCTCTGACCGGGCGGCGCGGCGGCCAACCGGCCCGCGCCCCGGCACCCGTTCGTGGGACCGGCCGCGCGGACCGCCCGGCCGGCCCCGGGGCTCAGAACCCCAGCTCGGCCAGCGCCTTGCGCCCGTCCGACGGACCGCCGTCCGCGTCCAGTGCCGTCCAGGCCGCCGCACAGAGCGCCCGCAGGCCGTCCCAGCGGTCCGAACCGGTGCCCTCCAGCTTCAGCACCCCGTCCTGCGCCACCACGACCCAGCCGCCGCAGCCGAACCCGCCGCCCGGCTGCCCGGTGACCGCCGGGTGCGCCACCAGCAGCCCCCGCAGGTCCTCCGCGAGGTACGTCGGCCGGTGCTCCACCGGCGCCGAGAGCAGTTGCGCCGCCGTGGTGACCCCGGTGAACACCAGCAGGCTGTCGACGCCGCCGTTGAACGCGCCCTCGATGTCGGTGTCCAGCCGGTCCCCGACCACCAGCGGCCGCTCGGCACCGGTCCGCAGGACGGTCTCCCGGTGCATCGGCGGCAGCGGCTTGCCCGCCACCTCGGGCTCCACACCCGTCGCCGCGCGCACGGCCGCCACCAGCGCGCCGTTGCCCGGCGCGATCCCGCGCGCGGTCGGCACCGTCAGATCGGTGTTGGAGGCCACCCACGGCAGCCCGCTCCGCACCGCGTAGGAGGCCTCCGCCAGGTGCGTCCAGCCCACCGAGGCGTCGAAGCCCTGCACCACCGCGAGCGGCTCCTCGGCCAGCGTGCGAACGGCCACCAGGCCGCGCTCGGCCAGCGCCTCCTCCAGGCCCAGGCCACCGACCACGAGCACCTTCGACCCGGCCGGCACCTTCTCGGCGACGACCCGGGCGGCCGCCTGCGCCGAGTTGATCACGTCGTCCGGCTCGGCCGGCACCCCCAGCTCGGTCAGGTGCGCGGCCACCACCCGCGGCGGGCGGGAGGCGTTGTTGGTCACGTACGCCAGCCGCATCCCGGCCGAACGCGCCGACGCCAGCGAGTCCGCCGCGTGGTCGATCGCGTCGGGCCCGGCGTAGACCACGCCGTCGAGATCCAGCAGTGCCGTGTCGTACGCCTCGGTGAGCGGGCGCTCACTGCCGCCGGGGGCGGTCCGTCGCTCGGTGGTGGCCGTCTCGGTCATGCCTTCGCTACCTCATTCACTGCGTCGATTTCCCGTCATCCGTCTCGTCCCGGGCCCTGCCGCCGGGGACTTCGTCGTCCCCCGCGCCCCGGTCGGCGGCCGCCGGCAGCCCGCCGGGCGACGGGCGGGGTCCGGCGTACCCCGGCGCCCCCGGCAGCAGCGGGCCGAACGCCCCGGCGCGGGCCGCCAGGGTCGCCCGGGTCTGCCGCAGCGCGGACCGGTAGTGGTCGGTGTCCGGCCGCATCGCGACGGCCAGGGCCAGGTGCTCGGCGGACGTCTCGAAGTCGCCCAGCCGGGCCGCCGAGACGCCCCACCCGAACTGAGCGTAGTCGTCGGACGGATCGGCCAGGGCCACCGCCCGGAAGTTCTCCAGCGCCGCCGCGTACGAACCGGCGTCGAACTGCGCCCGCGCCAGCATCTCCCGGATGCTGCGCGAGTGCGGCTCCGCCGCGGCCGCCCGCGCCAGCAACTGCTCGGCGGCCGCCGGATGCCCCTGGGCCAGCAGCTTCCCGCCCCGGCGGAACCACTCGTAGACGTCCCCCGCAGGCTCCCCGGCCCGGCCCTGCTCCGCCCCGCCCCCCGGGCCGTCGAAGCCCTCGCCCGAAGGCCCGGCGCCCGCCGACCCGTTCATCACACCGTCCGCGGAGCCGTCCGCCCCGCCGCCGCCGTCCAAACGCTCCTGCCCGCCACTCATGCGCCCACCTCGCCGCCCGCGCCGACCGCCTCGCGGGACGCACAACGCTGCGTCGACCGCCCACTGCGCTCTCTCACGCCGTACCTCGCCCTCGGTCACGACACCCGCCCGCTCCGGACCAGCACGGGTGTTCCGATCTCTGAACAACGCGTACCCGATTACGATGCCCAGAATGAGCACACCCAGTGCAGAAAGCGGAGCGGAGTCTCCGCAGGGCGGCCCCGGTAACCCCGGCCACGTCGCCACCGCAGGTCTGTCCCTCTCCCCCTTCCGCGGCCTCCGCTACGTCCCCGACCGGGTCGGCGCCCTGGCCGCGGTCACCTCACCGCCGTACGACGTCGTCGACCCCGGCCGCCGGCTCGATCTGGAGACCGCCGACCCGCACAACGTGGTCCGGCTGATCCTGCCGCGCCCCGAACCCGAGGACGCCGGCGACCGGCCCGACCGCGACACCCGCTACCGGCACGCCGCCCGGCTGCTGCGCGCCTGGCAGCGCGAGGGGGTCCTGGCCGCCGACCCCGAGCCGGCGCTGTACGTCTACGAGCAGCGGGTCCCCGCCACCGGCGACTCCCCGGAGCTGCTCCAACGCGGCCTGATCGGCGCCCTCGCCGTCAGCGGCAGCGAGGCCGGCGTCGTCCTCCCCCACGAGGACGTGATGCCCCGGCCGGTGGCGGACCGGGTCGGTCTGATGCGCACCACCCGCGCCAACCTCGAACCGCTGCTGCTCACCTACCGGGGCAACGGGGGCGCCGCGGGGGTGATCGAACGGGCCGTCGAGGACGACCCGCTGCTCACCACGACCACCACCGACGGCACCCACCACAGGCTGTGGGCCGTGACCGACCCCGCCGGGATCGCCGAGATCAGCCGCGACCTGGCCACCTGCCGGGCGCTGATCGCCGACGGCCACCACCGCTGGGAGATGTACCTGCGGCTCCAGCGGGAGCACCGCCACCTGCCGCGCAGCCCCTGGGACCGGGGCCTGGTGCTGCTGGTCGACACCGCCCGCTACCCGCTGCGGGTCCGCGCGATCCACCGGGTGCTGTACCGGCTGCCGATCGCCGCGGCCCTGGAGAAGCTGGGCGACCAGTGGCGGGTCAAGGAGGTCCCCGGCCCGCTCGCCACCGCCCTCCAGGCCCTCGCCGAGCAGAAGCGGCAGGGCGGCAACGGGTTCGTGCTGACCGGCGGCGACGGCGTCTACTGGCTGATCGGCGAGCCCGAGGAGGCCCTGCTCGACGCCAGCGTGCCGCACGACCGGCCGGAGGAGTGGCGCCACCTGGACGCGACCGTGCTGCACGCCGCCCTGCTCGACCACACCTGGCGGGTCCCCGACGGCCCGGACGACATCGGCTACCTGCACACCGCCGTGTCCGCCGAGCGCGAGGCCGCCCGAACCGGCGGCACGGCGGTGCTGCTCCACCCGGTGCGCGAGAGCGTGGTCCGCCGGCTCGCCGAGCAGGGCGTCACCATGCCCCGCAAGTCCACGTCCTTCGGCCCGAAGCCGGCCACCGGGCTGGTCCTGCGCAGTCTCGAACTGGGCTGAGCGTCCTGCGGCCGGGCCGTCCGGTCGCGTCCGGACAGCAGTGAGGCCCTGCCGCACCCCGGAGTTTCCCGGGGTGCGGCAGGGCCTCACTCACCTACTGGCCGCGCTTGTCAGCCCTTGGCGTCGGTGGACCGCTCCGGCACCACGCCGTCGAAGTCCTCGTCGATCTCCAGGTCGTCCTCGTCGTAGAACTCCTCGACGTCTTCCTCGTCCTCGAAGATCTCCCGCTCGTCCGGCACGCCGCCGCGCGACTTCGCCGGAGCCGGGGCCGGAGCCTCGTCCTCGGCCTCGTCCCGCGCGACCTCGTCCTCGATCTCGGGGTCGAGCGCGTCGACGAACTCCAGGCCGTCGATCTCGGCCAGCCGCTCCGACGCGTTGGTGGCGCCGTCCGTGTCGGCCTCGGCGGCCTTGGCGAACCAGTCGCGGGCCTCGTCGCCCCGGCCGGCCGCGATCAGGGCCTCGGCGTACGCGTACCGCAGTCGCGCGGTCCACGGGTGCACGGCGCTGGAGGCCAGCTCCGGGCTCTGCAGGGTGACCACGGCCGCCTCGAACTGCTCCATGTCGCCGCGGGCACCCGCCGCGACCAGGCGCATCTCGACCTGACCGGCCTTGTCCAGCTGCTTGACCTCGGCCTCGCCGGCCATCGCCAGCGCCCGCTCCGGGCGGCCCAGACCGCGCTCGCAGTCCGCCATCACCGGCCACAGGTCCGCCCGACCGGTCATCCGACGGGCGGCGCGGAACTCGGTCAGCGCCTCGGAGTAGCGCTGGGTCATGTACGACGCGAAGCCGGCCGCCTCACGGACGGCGGGCACGCGGGACGCGAGCCGCAGCGCGACGCGCGAGTACTGGTAGGCCTCCTCCGGCTCGGTGTCGAGCAGGCGGGCGACCATCACCAGGTTGCGGGCGACATCGTCGGCGAGCGTCTTGGGCAGGCTCTTGAGCTCCTGGCGGACATCCGCGTCCAGCTCGAAGCCGGTGACGTCCTCCGGGATCGGCAGCCGCTTGACGGGCTCGAAGTTGCCCCGGCGGTCGTCGTAGTCCCGGCCGCCGCGGTCGTCACGGTCGCGGTTGAAGCCGCCGGACGGACGGTCGTCACGACGGTAGCCACCGCCGCCGGAGGGACGGTCGTCGCGGCGGAAGCCACCACCAGAGGGGCGGTTGTCACGGCGCGGACGGTCGTCACGGTCACGGTTGAACCCGCTCGGGCGGTCGTCACGGCGGAAACCACCGCCGGACGGGCGGTCGTCACGGCGGAAGCCGCCGCGGTCGTCGCGGTCGCGGTTGAAGCCGCCACCGGAGGGACGGTCATCGCGGCGGAAGCCACCGCGGTCGTCGCGGTCGCGGTTGAACCCGCTCGGGCGGTCGTCACGGCGGAAACCGCCGCCGGACGGACGGTCGTCACGGTCGCGGTTGAAGCCACCGCCCGACGGGCGGTCGTCACGGCGGAAGCCGCCGCCCGAGGGCCGGTCGTCACGACGCGGACGGTCATCGCGGTCACGGTTGAAGCCACCACCGGACGGACGGTCGTCACGGCGGAAACCACCGCCGGACGGACGGTCATCGCGGTCGCGGTTGAAGCCACCACCGGACGGACGGTCATCGCGGCGGAAACCGCCGCCAGACGGGCGGTCGTCACGACGCGGACGGTCATCGCGGTTAAAGCCACCGCCCGAGGGGCGGTCATCGCGGCGGAAACCGCCGCCAGACGGGCGGTCGTCACGACGCGGACGGTCATCGCGGTTAAAGCCACCGCCCGAGGGGCGGTCATCGCGC
>NZ_JBEPAA010000082.1:0-1084 GCF_040298365.1 Kitasatospora sp. NPDC001603 | reverse complement strand
GGCGGAAACCGCCACCGGAGGGGCGGTCGTCACGGCGGAAGCCACCGCGGTCGTCGCGGTCGCGGTTGAAGCCGCCACCGGACGGACGGTCATCGCGGCGGAAGCCACCGCCCGAGGGGCGGTCGTCACGGCGCGGACGGTCGTCGCGGTCACGGTTGAAGCCGCCACCGGACGGACGGTCGTCACGACGGAAACCGCCGCCGGACGGGCGGTCGTCACGACGGAAGCCACCGCGGTCGTCACGGTCACGGTTGAAGCCGCCACCGGACGGACGGTCGTCCCGACGGAAACCACCACCGGAGGGGCGGTCGTCAGCGCGCGGACGGTCGTCGCGGTCACGGTTGAAGCCGCCACCGGACGGACGGTCGTCCCGACGGAAACCGCCGCCACCGCCACCGGAGGGACGGTCGTCACGGCGGAAGCCACCGCCCGAGGGGCGGTCGTCACGGCGCGGACGGTCGTCGCGGTCACGGTTGAAGCCGCCACCGGACGGACGGTCGTCCCGACGGAAACCGCCGCCACCGCCACCGGAGGGACGGTCATCGCGGCGGAAGCCACCACCGGAAGGGCGGTCGTCGCGACGCGGACGGTCGTCGCGGTCACGGTTGAAACCACCGCCCGAGGGGCGGTCGTCACGGCGCGGACGGTCGTCACGGTCGTCGCGACGCGGACCTCGGTCGTTGGACCAGCCCCCACGAGACCGGGGCTCGTAGCCGCGGCCGTCGTCCGATCGACGCTCGGGACGGTCCTGGGGCTGGTTCGACATTGTGGTGACTCCTCTTGTTGCTTCAGCTCTACCGCGGATGGAGGCGACACCACTGCCCTCGCGCGGTTCGATGCCGGCCTCCTGGCCGAGCACCATCTCCATTGTCCGGCATCGACCGGGACCCCGCGCCTGGGCGAAAGTCCTCTGTCGTGCCGGGGTGCATACGTGCGTAAAAACAAAAAGGCCGCGGCCCCAGCGAATCGCTGGGGCCGCGGCCTTGAATAATTGTTCGGCGGCGTCCTACTCTCCCACAGGGTCCCCCCTGCAGTACCATCGGCGCTGTGAGGCTTAGCTTCCGGGTTCGGAATGTAACCGGGC
>NZ_JBEPAA010000081.1:0-35865 GCF_040298365.1 Kitasatospora sp. NPDC001603 | reverse complement strand
CGGGGCGGGGGCGGGGGGGGCGGGGGGCCGCCGGGCCCACCCGGGGGGCCCCCGGCCGCCGCACCGGAGCTCAGCCCCGGCAGCCCTCCAGCAGGCGCAGCCACACCTCGCTGATCGTGGGGTACGCGGGCACGGCGTGCCAGAGCCGGTCGATCGGCACCTCGCCGACCACCGCGACGGTGGCCGAGTGCAGCAGCTCGGCTACCCCGGGGCCGACGAAGGAGGCGCCCACCAGCACCTGACGGTCCTGGTCGAAGACCACCCGGGCCCGCCCCCGGTAGTCGTCGCCGTACAGCGAGGCGCCGGCGACGGCACCGAGGTCGTGGTCGATCGACCTGACCCGCAGCCCGGCCCGCTCGGCCGCCTCCAGCGTCAGGCCGACGGCCGCCACCTCCGGCTCGGTGAAGACGACCTGCGGCGCTCCGGCGCTGTCGGCCGACGCGGCGTGCGCGCCCCAGCGCGCGGTGTCCAGTGCCCGCCCCTCGGCGCGCGCGACGATCGCCGCACCCGCGATCCGGGCCTGGTACTTGCCCTGGTGGGTGAGCAGCGCCCGGTGGTTCACGTCCCCGGCCGCGTACAGCCAGTCGCCGTCGACGCCGAGCACGGTGCAGCTGTCGTCCACCTCCATCCAGGTGCCCGGCTTCAGGCCGACCTGCTCCAGGCCGACGTCCGCCGTGCGCGGGGCCCGGCCGGTGGCGTAGAGCACCTCGTCGGCGGTCAGCCGCTCGCCGCCGTCCAGCACCAGCGTCACCCCGGCGCCGTCGACGCGCTCCAGCGAGGCCACCGCCGCTCCGAAGCGCAGGTCCACCCCGGCGGCCCGCAGGCCCTCCGCGACCAGCTCGCCCGCGAACGGCTCCATCCGGGGCAGCAGCGCGTCGCCGCGCACCAGCAGGACGACCTCCGAACCGAGCGCGCGCCACGCGGTGGCCAGCTCCACGCCGACCACGCCGCCGCCGACCACCGCCAGCCGCCCGGGCACGGTGGCCGAGCCGGTCGCCTCCCGGTTGGTCCACGGCCGGGCGTCGGCCAGGCCGGGGACGCCCTCCGGCAGCACCGGCCGGCTGCCGGTGCAGACCGCGACGGCGTGCCGGGCGGTGAGCAGCCGCTCGGTGCCGTCCTCCGCCTCGACCGTGACCGCCCGTTCGCCGGCCAGCCGGCCGTGCCCGCGGACCAGCTCGATGCCGGTGTCACGGAGCCACTGGACCTGGCCGTCGTCCTGCCAGTGCGAGGTGAACGAGTCGCGCCGGGCCAGGACGGCGGCCGCGTCCAGCGCCCGGTCGCCGACGGCCTCCCGCGAACCGGCCACCGCGCGGGCGCCGGCCAGCGCGGCCACCGGGCGCAGCAGCGCCTTGCTCGGCATGCAGGCCCAGTAGGAGCATTCACCGCCGACCAGTTCGGCCTCCACGATCACCGTGCGGAGCCCGGCGGCGGCGGTCCGGTCGGCGACGTTCTCGCCGGTCGGGCCGGCGCCCACCACGATGACGTCGTACTCCTCGGGGGTGGTCGTCACGTGCGGTCCTCCGTCGTGTCGATGGTCACCCCGGCGCGCAGGGCCAGGGTGACGGGCGTGCGTTCGCAGACGTCGAGCAGCCGGGCGCGCTGGTCGTCGTCCAGGGCGCCGGTGAGCGAGACGAGGCGCGAGACCCGTCCGTGCTGCCCGTCCGTCTCGTAGTCGAGCCTGACCCGGACGGCCTCCAGCGGCCACTCCTTGCGCGCCGCGTACATCCGCAGGGTGATCGCGGTGCAGGAGCCGAGTGCGGAGAGCAGCAGCGCGAACGGCTCCGGCCCGGTGTCCGAACCGCCGCGGCGCACCGGCTCGTCGGCGGTCAGCGGGTGGGTGCCGGCCAGCACGTCGACGTGGAACGGCACGTCGGCGCCGCTGCCGGTCACCTCGGCGGTGGTGACCCGCCGGAACCTCGGCGGCGCCGCGGCCGCCTCGGCGCCGGTCGTGCTGGTCGGGGTCTGGCTCATGGCGGGCGGCCTCGCTCTCGTTCGGTGGCACGGGCGCCCGGAGGGACACGGGCGCCGTGCCCATCCTGCGCCGCCCGGCCCGCCGCGCGCAGCCGAACACGCGGGCGAGTGCGCTGAGGGGCAAGCACCCGGGCGCGCAGAGGGTGGATCACCGGGCCGGGCCGCCGCGCACAGCGGCGCGCCGACCCCGCCCGGGCCGGCGGATCACCAGGCCCCCACGACCACCGGGCCACGATCACCGGGCCACGATCACCGGGCCGCGGAGCCTTCCGGGCCCACCCGCTCCGCGAGTTCCGCCAGCACCGCCGCCGTCTCCGCCGGCCGCGAGAACATCGGCCAGTGCCCGGTCGGCAGCTCCCGCAGCTCCCACTCCGGGCCGCCGAGCTGCGCGAAGTACGGATGGCCCGAGGCGATCATGGCGCGGACCTGCTCCAGCGGGAACGAGCAGGAGATCAGCGCCTTCGGCAGGTCCGCCCCGGCGCCGGTCAGCCGCAGCGGCTCGGTGAAGGTGGCGGCCGGCTGGTCGGTGGCGCGCTCGCGGACGGCGGCGCGGGCGGCGTCGTCCAGGCCGTCCGCGCTGCTGCCGGCGGCGGCGAGCTCCTCCCAGGACGGCAACGGGTGGCGGCCGTCGACCAGGGTGGCCAGCACGTGGGCCCGGTGCTCGGGCTCCCAGAGGTCGCCCAGCGCGGCGCCGTCGGGGACGGGACCGCTGTCGAGGTAGACCACCCGCCGGATCCGCTCGGGCATCCGGTCGGCCGCACCGGTGACCGCGGTGCTGCCGCCGCTGTGGCCGACGAGGACGACGTCCCACAGGTCCTCGCGGGTCAGCAGGTCGGTGAGGTCGGCGATGTGGGTCTCCACGCCGATCTCGGGCCCCGGCTCGGCGGCACGCTCGGCCAGCCCGGCCGGGGTCACCGCGTGGACGGTGTGCCCGGCCTCGCGCAGCGGGCGGGCGACGTCGTCCCACGCCCAGGCGCCCAGCCAGAAACCGGGAACGAGAACGAAGGTACTCATGGGACCACTCCTTGTCCGGGGGGGAATCCGCCGTCAGCACCGACTCTAGGATCGGAGCCGGACAGATCTCGCCCGGATGAATTCCGGATCCCGTCCGGGCCGGCACGGGCCGGCCGGCCCACGAAGGGGGAGCCGATGAACCACCCGGTCAGCCGGGTCCTGGCCCTGCTGGAGCTGCTCCAGGCCAGGCCCGGCCTCACCGGCCCGGAGCTGGCCGCCCGCCTGGAGGTGGACGAGCGCACGGTGCGCCGGTACGCCGCCAGGCTGGCCGACCTCGGCATCCCGGTGCAGGCCGACCGCGGCCGCTACGGCGGCTACCGGCTGCGCCCCGGATTCCGGCTGCCGCCGCTGATGCTCACCGCGGACGAGGCGGCCTCGGTGGTGCTCGGACTGCTGGCCGGTCGCCGGTCGGGGCTGTCGGTGGGGGAGCAGGCCGCCGAGTCGGCGCTGGCCAAGATCCAGCGGGTGCTGCCGACGGAGCTGCGCGAGCGGGTCGAGGCGGTGGAGCAGACCCTGGGGCTGACCTCGGCGCCCGTCGCCGGCCCGAGTCCGGCCGGAGCCGCGCTGTTCGCGCTCGCCGAGGCGGCCCGCCGCCGGCGCCGCGTCCGGCTCGCCTACCGCGACCGCCTGGGCGTCCCGAGCGAGCGCGAGTTCGACCCGTACGGGCTGGTCTTCCACTCGGGCCGCTGGTACACCACCGGGCTGGACCACCGCAGCGGCGAGCTGCGGACCTTCCGGCTGGACCGGATCGGGACGGCGGAGCCGAGCGGGACGCCCTTCGAGCCGCCGGAGGACTTCGACCCGGTCCAGCGGGTGGTGGAGTCGCTGGCCTCGGTGCCGTGGACGCACGAGGTGGAGGTGCTCCTCACGACCACCCTCGACGAGGCCCGGCAGCGGATCCCGCCCGTGGTCGGGACGCTCACCGCGGCGGACGGAGGCCGCGTCCTGCTGCGCGCCCGGGCCCAGAACCTCGACGGGTTCGCGGTGATGCTGGCCGGGCTGGGCCGGCCGTTCACCGTCCTGCGCCCGGACGCGCTGCGCACGGAGGTCCGGGCGCTCGCCGCCCGGCTCGCCGGGTGGGCCGAGCAGGGGTGAGCGGGCCCGGGCACCGGGTCAGTGCACGGCGGGCGCGAGCTCGTCCGTGACGGGCCGGTCCTCGGAGGCCCCGCCGCGCATCAGCCGCTGCGGCCGCCGGACCAGCAGGTAGCCGACGCCCGCCAGGGTCACCAGGCCGACGCCCAGGAGCGCGGCCCACACCTGGTACCAGGGCGCGCCGGGCGGCGCCAGGATGCTGCGCGGCCAGCAGATGTTGACCACCTCCAGCCCGGTCCACAGCACCGCCAGGGCGTTGATCACCGTGCCGGCGCGCCCGTACGAGACCTGGCCGGACGGCCGCCACACGCCGCGCAGCCGGGCCACCAGCGCGGCCACGCTGAGCAGGAAGAACGGCAGGAAGGTGGCGGCCGTGCCGAAGGTGATCAGGCTGCCCATCGCGGTGGACTCCAGCCCCAGCGGCAGCGCGGCGGAGCTGACCACGGTCGCCGCGACCAGCCCGCCGATCGGCGCCCGGTGCCGGTTGACCCTGCGGACCTGGTCGGCGAACGGGAAGACGCCGTCCCGGGCCAGCGAGTAGAGGCCGCGGGCGGCGCCGCCCTGCGAGGCCAGCAGGCAGGCGGTGAACGAGATCAGCACGACGACCACGAACGGCTTGGCGGACCAGTCGCCGAAGGCCGAGGTGACGGCGGTGGTGACCGGGTCGAGGTCCTCCCCGCGCACCACGGCGGCCGGGTCGGGGTGGGCGAGTTCCACGGCGACGGCGTTCAGGATCACCACGACGCCGACGCTCATCAGCGCCCACCACATCGCCCGCGGGACCTGCCGGCTCGCGTCCTTGGTCTCCTCGGCGGTGGAGACGCACGCGTCGAAGCCGATGAACGCCCATCCGCCGACCGCGATCACGGCCAGGAAGGCCGCTCCGGTGGAGACCCCGGCGGTGGCGGGGGCGTCCAGGAGGTCGGTCACCAGGCCGAAGCCGTGCGCCCGGAAGAGCAGCAGCAGCGCGAGCCCCACCAGCACGGAGGCGACCGTCTCGGCGGCGATGCCCAGCGAGACGAACCGGCGCAGCACGTGGACGCCGTAGGCGTTGACCAGCGTGCAGGCGAGCAGGAACGCGGCCGACACCAGCACCAGTTGCGCGGGTGTCGGGGTCACTCCGAAGAGCGCGAAGAACCAGGGCGAGGCGAGGTAGGCGACGGTGGTGTTGGCGAACATCACCGCGAACTGCCACATCCAGCCGGTCAGCCAGGCGAAGGTCGGCCCGGTGAGGCGCCGGCTCCACTGGTAGGCACCGCCGGCCAGCGGCCACTGCGAGGCGAGTTCGGAGTAGACCGCCACCACCAGCATCTGGCCGAGCAGGCAGACGGGCAGCGCCCAGACCCAGGCGCCGCCGGCCACCCCGAGGCCGACCTGGCCGACGGCGTAGAGGCCGACCACCGGGGAGACGACGGCGAAGCCCATCGAGATGTTGCCGAGCACGCCGAGGCTGCGGCGCAGCTCCTGGCGGTAGCCGAGGGCGGCGAGCCGCTCGGCGTCGGACCGGGCCGCACCGCTGTCGCCGGTCGGGCCGCCGCCGGAGGGGGCGGTGCCCGGGCCGCCGGGCGTCACGCCGCCGCGGGCTCTCGGGAGGTTGTCGGTCATGGGGCGTCCACCTTGCCGTCACCCGTGGTGAGCCCCTCGGACGGGCCCGCCACAGAAAACTAACTTTGTTAGTCAGGGACGGTAACCCCCTCACCCGGGGCAAGGGAAGAGTCGAGACCGGGCTGTAATACCGTGGGGCCGACGCAGCCGGCAGGGAGGGACGACGAGCGTGGGACGACCGACCAGGGCGTTGCTGAGCAGGGAGATCATCGCCAGGGCCGCCCTCGCCGTGGTCGACGAGCAGGGCTCCGACGGCCTCACCATGCGCGCGGTGGCCGACCGGCTGGGCGTGAAGGCGGCCTCGCTCTACAACCACGTGAGCGGCAAGGACGACCTGATCGACGGGGTCGCCGAGCTCGTCAACGCCGAGATCGACCTGGGGCCGCTCGACGGCACCGATCACCGGGAGTGGCGGACCGGCCTCACCGCCTACGTCCGCGGCTACCGCGCCGCCTTCCTGCGCCACCCCCACACCATCGCGCTGCTGGCCCGCCGCCGGGTCGGGGCCGACCTCCAACTGCTCGGCTACGAGGCCCTGCTCGGGGCGCTCGGCCGGGCCGGGCTGGCGCCCGCCGACGCCGCCGAGGTCGCCGCCGCGGTCGACTACCTGGTGCTCGGGTCCGCGCTGGAGACCTTCACCGCGGGCTTCACCCGCCCGCCGGCCGAGTACCGGCCCCGCTACCCGGCCCTCGCCGGTGCGCTGGAGGCCGCCGCCGAACGCGGCGGCGGGCCCGGCTCAGGGGCACCCGGGCTGGACGAGCGCGGCTTCGAACTCGCGCTGCGCCTGTTCCTGGACGGCCTCGCGGCCCGGCTGCCCACGCCCTGACCGGGGCGCCCCGGCGGACCGGGGGACGACGGCCCGCAACGGCGACGGGCCCGGGGGCACTCGCCACCCGGGCCTACCGTCGCGGAGTCACCCGCGCCGCCGTACGACCGGCCCCGGGCGGCTCCGCCCGCCCGGCCGGCCGCCCCGACGGCCGCGCTCAGGCCTCCGGGCCGCCGTTCTGCTCCGCCGCGACCTTGCGTTTCACCTCGGCCATGTCCAGCTTGCGGGCCTGACCGATCAGATCCTCGAACACGGCCTCCGGCAGCGCGCCCGCCTGCGAGAACACCAGCACGCCCTCGCGGATGATCGCCAGCGTCGGGATCGACTGGATGCCGAACGCGGCGGCCAGCTCCTGCTGCGCCTCGGTGTCGACCTTCGCGAAGACCAGGTCCGAATGGCGCTCGGCCGCCTTCTCGTAGACCGGGGCGAACTGGCGGCACGGGCCGCACCAGGCCGCCCAGAAGTCGATGAAGACGAAGTCCTTACCGTCCTGGCCAGGGACGATGTCGTCGAAGTTCTCCTTGGTCAGCTCGACCGTGTTGCTCATCTCGCGGTTCCTGCCCTTCCGGGGGTGGCGGTTCAGGCCATCTGCCCGGCACAACCGCGACCGTCCGCGCACTATTCCGGAGCCCCCTCCGGCGGATTTCCCGGCCGGGCGTTGAGTGCTCCGCCGTCGGCGCCCGTACTGGTGGGTGTCCGCGTCAGCGCGGTACGAACAGCGCGGCCCGTGTCCGAGCGGCCGTGCGCGTCCAGCCGGGGGAGAAGCACCCATGCGCAGCACCAGTCGCACCACCCGTACCAGTCGGATCGCCGTGCTCGCCGCGTCCGGGATCGCCGTGGGCGCCCTGGTGGCCGGGTGCGGGTCGTCCGGCTCCGGCAGCGGCGGGTCCGCCACGCCCGCCGGCTCCGGCGCCGCCCCGACCGCGCCCGCGACGCCGAGCAGCCCCGCCGCCCCCGCCGACGCCACCCTGAAGACGGCCACCGACCCCAAGCTCGGCACCATCGTGACCGACAGCGCCGGCTTCACCCTCTACCGCTTCGACCAGGACACCGCGCAGCCCCCGATGTCCCACTGCAACGGCAACTGCGCCTCGATCTGGCCACCCGCGCCGGCCGACGGCTCGGTCACCGTCAAGGGCATCGACAGCAAGCTGGTCGGCACCGTCACCCGGGCCGACGGCAGCAAGCAGATCACCCTGAACGGCTGGCCGGCCTACCGCTACGCGCCCGACAAGCAGCCCGGTGACACCAAGGGCCAGGGCGTCGGCGGCACCTGGTGGGCGCTGACCCCGGCGGGTGGCAAGGCGGGCGCCGCGAGTTCCGCCCCGAGCACGCCGGCCGCCCCCGGCGGTGGCTACTGACCCGCCCCGACGACGGTCCGGACCGGACGTGGAACCCTCGACCCGGAGGTACGGGTGCGCGAAGATGGCGTCGTGACCGACGAGCACCGCGGTGGCGGTGCGCCCGCACGCGGCGCCGCCGCACCGGACGAAGAACTGATGCGAGCCCTGTATCACGAGCACGCGGGGCCGCTCTTCGGCTTCGTCCTCCACCTGGTCGCGGGGGACCGCCAGCGGGCCGAGGACGTGGTGCAGGAGACGCTGGTCCGGGCCTGGCGCAACATCGACCGGCTCGACCCGGGCGGCGGCTCGCTGCGGCCCTGGCTGGTCACGGTCGCCCGGCGGATCGTCATCGACGGCCACCGCAGCAGCCTGGCCCGCCCGCGCGAGGTCGACCCGGCACCGCTGGAGCTGCTGCCCGCGGAGGACGAACTGGACCGCGCACTGCGGCTGATGACCATCTCGGAGGCGCTCGGGGACCTCTCGGAGGCGCACCGGCAGGTCGTCGTCGAGACCTACTTCAAGGGCCGCTCGGTGAACGAGGCGGCCGCCGAACTCGGCATCCCGGCCGGTACCGTACGGTCGCGGGTGTTCTACGCACTGCGCTCGCTGAAGCTCGCGCTGGAGGAACGGGGAGTGACATCGTGACATCGTCCGAGCCCGGACCGACCGGCTCCGAGCAGGGCCACGCCGCCGGCGGCGAGCACCTGGACGTCGGCGGCTACCTCCTCGGCCTGCTCGAACCGGCCGAGCGCGACGCGTTCGCGGCGCACCTGGCCGGCTGCCCGCAGTGCACCCGGGAGGTGGCCGAACTCGGCTTCGTGGAGCCGCTGCTGGCCGAGTACGCGGCCTCCGCCGAGGCCGCCGGGATCGACCCGGCAGGGCCGGCGCCCCGGCCGGACGGGCGACTGCTGGACCGGCTGGTCGCCGAGGTCTCGGCAGGCCGACGCCGGGGGAGGGTGCGGCGGCTGGTCCTGGTCGCCGCGGCCGCGGTCCTGGTGGTCGCCGGTCCGGCCGTCACCGCCGTCGTGGTCACCGCGGACTCCACGCCCGGCGTGGTCGCCGTCGCGGCCCAGCAGTTCACCGCCACCGACCCGACCACCGGCGCGCACGCCGTCGTCGGCGTCGACGGCAAGGGGTGGGGCAGCCAGGTGAGCCTCGAACTCTCCAACGTCCAGGGCCCGTTGAGCTGCGATCTGGTCGCCGTCTCGCACACCGGGGAGCGCTGGACGGTGACCAGCTGGAGCGTCCCCGCGGCCGGCTACGGCACCACCGGCGCGGCCCCGGCCGCCCTGCGGACCACCGGCGGCACGGGCCTCCAGCCCACCGACATCGACCACTTCGAGGTCCGCACCCTGGACGGCGCCACCGTCCTGGTCACCGTCCCGGTCCACCCGGCCTGACCCGGGCGCGGCCTCCCCGCTGTCCTCGCCCAGGCCCCCGGGCGGGCGGGGGCGGCCGCCGTCTGCCGTACGGACCGCGTCGGTCCGCCCGGCGGTCGGGCGGGCGGCGGGTCGGGGGGCCGGTGCTACGCCTCCCCGGTGTCCGCGCCCAGGCCCACCGCGCGGGCGAGGGCGGCCGCCAGCGGCGCTCGGCGGTCGGGACAGTGCTCCGCGGCCCAGGCGTCGGCCAGCCGCAGGAAGGCGGCGAGCTCGTCCGCCGCTCCGGTGACGAGGCGGCGCGGTCCGTCGAGCGGCAGCTCGATGACGGGACCGTCCGGGACGGCGCTGTCCGGGATCAGCCGCACGAGCGTGCCCTCGCGCCGGGCCTCCGGAGCGGGGCCGTGGCCGAAGAGGGCGAACCCGTCGCCGTCCAGGACTTCGTACCAGTCCCGCCACTCCTCCAGCCCGTTGCAGCAGCCCGGACGAAGGACGGTGCCGGTGGCCGGGTCCAAGACCCGGAAGCCGCCGGGGGCGGCCGGGTACTCCGAGGTCAGCAGGCCGTGCAGGAACCGGCCGGCCGGGTCGCCGGATCCGGCCGGTTCCTCGCCGGGGCCGGGCTCGGCCTCGTTGTGGTCGGCGATCTGCATCACCGCCGTGCCGACGTCGGCCGGGCTCATCGCGGCGCCCAGCGGGAGGAAGCCGTACGGCTCGTACGGGCCGACGGGCCAGAGGTCGAAGCCGTCGCGGCCGGGCGTCTCCAGGACGGGCTGCATCTCGATCACCGGGCGAGCCTGACGGACCCCCGCTCGGGACTGCGCCCCATTTTCGGGAGTCGTGCCCCCGGGGCTTCGGCTGCGCCGGGTCGATCCGGCACGCCGGCCGGTGTCCGCCGCTCCGGTCCGGTCATGCGTCGCGGCCGGCACCTGCGGTTACCGCCTCGCCTGAGCCCGCCGGCTGCGGAGGATACCCGGGCCGATCCGGAACGCCGACCGTGCGCCGCACCACCCGCCCGCGCCCCCCGCCCGCACCCCCCGTCCGCGCCCCCGGCCCCCGGCTACCGCCCCGCCGACGCCCGCTGTTCCGCCACTGCGACGATCCGGGTCAGGGCGCGGGCGCAGCGGCGGGCGAAGAGCCGCTGGCCCAGCGGGAGCAGCGGGCCGGCGAGGTGGGCGAACCAGCGGTCGGGGCGGCTGAAGGCGTTCACGGTGAACCAGACGGCCTTGTCGGGGCCCATCTCGACCAGGAAGGTCTCCTCGCCGACCGCGAGGTGCCCGCGCCGGGTGCCGTACGCGAAGCCGAAGCGGTCGGGGCCGTCCGCGCTCCAGATCACCCGGCAGGGGGCGGCGGCGCGCACCGGTCCGAGGCCGATCGCACAGGTGACGGCGGTGCCGGGGGTGGCCCGGGTGGCTTCGGCGGCGATGCGGACGCCGGCGGCGCGGTGCATCCGCCAGTCGAGCACGGCGGCTCCGGCGGCTTCCAGGGCGGCGCGGCCGTGGCCGATCAGGGCGCGGTGGCGGAGGTGGTGGTAGCCGCCGGGCAGCGGGCGGTCGGGGGAGGTACTGGCGCCGGTCTCGGGGTAGTTGAGGTCGGTGGCCCGGGGGCGGTTCATCGCAGGGCTTCCTTCGGGTGGGGGAGGCGCGTGGTCGGCGCCTGGGGTCGGGCGAGGCGGCGCCAGGCGAGCAGCGAGCAGAGCGCGAAGCCGAGGGCGTTGCCGACGCCGTGGGTGGCGGCCATCCAGGTGAGGGTGGGGTGCGGGATACCGGAGGCCTCGCCCAGCGCCCACCAGAGCGCGAGCAGCATGGTCGCGGCGAGGACGGCGGAGGCGGTCCCGAGCAGGACGGCGGCGGGCCGGTCGGCGGTGCGGGTGCGCAGGTCCCGCCAGGTGAGCAGGCCGACCAGCCACATCCCGGTGGTGAGCACGACGGCTCCGGCGAGTTCGGCCCAGTCGTCGACGAAGTAGCCGGCCAGGACGAGCAGGGTGCCGAGCGGCACGCTGAGCGCGGCCCAGCGGGCGGCGGCGCTCTCCGGCGCGGCCCGGCAGACCAGCCCGGCGACCAGGGCGGCGGTGAAGCCGGCGTAGTGGAAGTGCGGCACGGTCAGCGCCAGGATGTCGAGGTCGAAGCCGAGGAGTTCGTGGCCCGAGCGCTCGGCGACCAGTGCGAGCCCGGCCACCGAGGGGGTGGCGAGGGCGGTGAGCACGGCGATCTCGCGCGGCGCGAGCGAGCGGGTGCGGGCGAGCCGGGCCGGGGCGTGGGCGGCCAGGGCGAGGGTGCCGAGCGCGTAGAGTGCGGCGCAGCCGGTGGCGAGGCCGCCGCGCGGCAGCCAGAGCGACAGTGCGCCGGGGACGGCGGCCAGGGGCCAGAGCCGGCGGACGCGGGCCAGCCCGGGCTCGTCGATCAGGGTCAGGCCGAGCGGGATCACGGCGCCCATGCCGAGCAGCACCAGCAGGTCGACCAGCTCCGCGGTGCCGCTGCCCATGATGGCCGCACCCCTTCCTTGAACACGTTCAAAGCCTTGCGTCAGTGACTGTACGCAGGACACTTGAACGTGTTCAAGTCGAGCTGTATCCGCCTCCCCTGGTGCTCGCGCCGCCGGCGGCGCACTCTGGAGAAGGAATCTCTGGAGGTGATCCGCCATGCAGACACTCGTTGGTTGGCACATCGAGATGGAGTTCCGTGAGGAGGGCGCGCGGACGGCCGCCGCCGCCCTGCTGAGACTCGGTGACGGAACCGAAATCCGCGCCCACGGCTACACCACCCGCCACCCGTCGGACCCGGAGCAGCTGCGGGTCGGCGAGGAGGTCGCCGCCGCCCGGGCGCTCAACGATCTCGCCTCGCAGCTTCTCACCAAGGCCCACGGCGAGATCCAGGACGCCAGTCCCGTCCCGTCCCACCCGCTGTCGTGACGGCGCCGCAGGTCGGTGCCGGGGCCGGGGCCGAGGAGCCCAGGAGGGCCCGCATCCCGCTGATCTGTCCGCGCTGCGGGCGGGAGCAGCGGGTCGTCCCCGGCGGTCCCGACCGGGCCGTGCGGGTCGTGCACGCCGGGACCGGCCGGGAGGCCTGCGAGCCGGGCGACCTCGCCACGGCTCCGGACGACGTGGGCTGAGCCGGGCCCGTCCGGCCCGAGGACGAAGGCGACCCGACAGGCGCAGGCGAACCCCTGGGCGTAGGCGAACCCACGGGCGCAGGCGAACCCGCGGACGACGGCGGTGCCGGGACCGGTCCTGTGACCGGTCCCGGCACCGCCGCGCCCGCCTCGCGGGCCCTCAGTTCGGGCAGTACGACGTCGGCAGCTGCCACTCCGGCCCGACCAGCCGCTGCTCCACCCGGCTGAGCGTGATCCGGATGCCGACCGTCCCGGACAGGCCGAGCCGGAACCGGCTGCGGGCCAGCGCGATCAGGGCGGTCATGCCGTACTTGTTGATCAGCGAGGTGCGGTAGCGCGCGGTGTCGTCCGGGTCGCAGACCGTCGCCCGCGCGGGCAGCTGGCGCCCGGTCGGGCGCCCGTGGGCGTCGCAGGGGCCGACCAGCACCCGGGGGTGGCGGCGGATCCGCTCGGCCTCGCCGGAGTGGGCGGGGGTCCAGATGCCGAGCGCCGTGCCGTCCGCCACCACCCAGATCGCCGAGCGCAGCCGGCTGCCGTCCTCGTCGAAGGTGGTGAGCAGGAGGTATCTGGTGTCGGCCAGCCGGTCGGTACGGTCGTGCACGATGTCCTCCCTGTCCAGGGGCCGGGCGCGGTCCGTTGCCGCGGTCGCGGGCCGGTGCCGCGGCGTCGGAGCGGGCGGCTCAGTGACCGTGGCCGCCGGTGATCTCGTGGTACTCCTCGGCGGTCGGCCGGGGGATCCTGGCGCCCTCGCCGTGCAGTCCGCGGGAGAGCCTCGCGCGGACGCGGGTGAGCGCGCCGACCGGGTGGGCCACCCCATTCTCGTCCACCGGGGCCGGTAGTTCGAGGGGGCGGGGCTGCTCGTGGGCGGTCAGCCGGTGCAGTTCGGCCGGCGCGAGCGGGGCGTGCGCCTCGGTGAACTCACCGTGCGGCAGCCGCCTGATGAGGCCCGTCTCCCGGCCGTGCAGCACCTTGTCCCGGTCGCGCCGCTGGAGGCCCAGGCACCACCGCTTGGTGATCACGAAGACCACCACCGGCACCACGAAGAACCCCACCCGGACGGCGTAGGTGATCGAGTTCAGCGACAGGTGCAGACGGGTGGCGACCAGGTCGTTGCCGCCGCCGACCAGCATCACCAGGTAGAGCGCGATCCAGGCCGCGCCGAGCGCGGTGCGCACGGGGGCGTTGCGCGGGCGGTCCAGGAGGTGGTGCTCGCGCGCGTCCTCGGTCAGCCAGGACTCGACGAAGGGGTAGACCGCGATCGCGCCGAGGATCACCGGGAAGAGCGTGAACGGGATCAGCACGCCCAGGTTGAGGGTGTGCCCCCACAGGCCGACCTCCCAGCCGGGCATCACCCGGATCAGCCCCTCGGCGAAGCCCATGTACCAGTCCGGCTGCGCGTCGGTGGACACCTGGTCGGGGCGGTACGGGCCGTACGCCCAGATCGGGTTGATCGAGGCGACGGCCGCCATCAGCGCGATGATCCCGAAGACCAGGAAGAAGAACCCGCCGGCCTTGGCCAGGTAGACCGGCATCAGCGGCATGCCGACGACGTTCTGCTCGGTCCGGCCGGGGCCCGCCCACTGGGTGTGCTTGTGGTAGAAGACCAGGATCAGGTGCGCGACCAGCAGGCCGAGCATGATGCCGGGGATCAGCAGCACGTGGACGGTGAAGAACCGCGGCACGATGTCGTGGCCGGGGAACTCGCCGCCGAACAGGAACATCTGGACGTAGCTGCCCACCAGCGGGAGGGCCAGGACCACGCCCTCGACGAAGCGGATGCCGGTGCCCGAGAGCAGGTCGTCGGGCAGTGAGTAGCCGAAGAAGCCGTCCAGCAGGCCGAGGAAGAGCAGCAGGAAGCCGAACAGCCAGTTGATCTCGCGCGGCTTGCGGAACGCCCCGGTGAAGAACACCCGCATCATGTGCACGAACATCGCCGCGGCGAACACCACGGCCGCCCAGTGGTGGATCTGCCGGATCAGCAGCCCGCCGCGGACCTCGAAGCTGATGTCCATCGTCGAGGCGTAGGCCTCCGACATCGGCACGCCCTTGAGCGGGACGTACGAGCCGTCGTAGATCACCTCGCCCATGCCGGGCTTGAAGAACAGCGTGAGCCAGACGCCGGTCAGGATGATGATGACGAAGGTGTAGAGGCAGATCTCGCCCAGCATGAAGGACCAGTGGTCCGGGAAGATCTTGCGCACGTTCGCCCTGGCCAGGGTGTAGACCCCCAGCCGGCCGTCCGCCCAGTCGGCGGCCCGCCGGCCGCGTCCGGGGTTCTGATTCCGGGTCATTTCCACGCACCTCGGTCCATGAAGCGGGGATCGTTCCCCGCTTCGAGCTGGGACCAGAGTAAACGGGGCCTGCTCCCCGTTTCTACCCGGGGTGCCGCTGCCGTCTCCACAGCGCCCGGAAACGGCGAGGGGTCCGAAAACGACCGTCCGGAAGCGATGCCCCGGAAACGGCGAGCGGCCCGCCCGGTGTCGAAACACCGGACGGGCCGCTACGCACCCTTTGTGTGTACCCCGGAGGGTCAGTGCACCAGCACCGGCACCTCGTTGCTCTCCACCGCACCCGAACCCGTCGCCGCCTGGTCGGGGCGACCGGCGTTGATCAGGGTGAAGGCGATCGCCGCGGCGGCGACCAGGATGCCGAAGGACCACCAGATCGCGGTCGAGAAGCCGTGCACCATGCCCTGGAACTGCGCCGCCTGGGCCGCGGCCGGGCTGGTCACGGCGGTGGCGTGGGAGGCCAGCCAGGTCGCCGTGGCGCTGGCCGCGATGGTGTTCAGCAGCGCGGTGCCGATGGCGCCGCCGACCTGCTGCGAGGTGTTGACCATGGCGGAGGCGACACCCGCGTCGCGGGGCTCGACACCGTGCGTGGCCAGGCTCATCGCGGGCATGAACGCGGTGCCCATGCCGAGGCCCATCAGGATCAGACCGGGCAGGATCAGCGCCGGGTAGGAGGTGTCCAGGCCGATCTGGGTCAGGATCAGCATGCCGACCGAGGCGACCAGGAAGCCGGGTGCCATCAGGTAGCGGGCCGGCACGCGGGTCATCAGCCGGGCGCCGATCTGGGTCGAGCCGGTGATCATGCCCGCCACCATCGGCAGGAAGGCGACACCGGTGAGCACCGGGCTGTAGCCGAGCACGATCTGCAGGTAGTAGGTCAGGAAGAGGAAGAGGCCGAACATGCCGATCACGGCCAGGCCGAGCGACAGGTAGACCCCGCCGCGGTTGCGGTCCAGGACGACCCGCAGCGGCAGCAGCGGCGCCTTGACCTTCATCTCGACCACGGCGAACGCGGCCAGCAGCACGGCGGCGGCGGCGAACAGGCCCAGCGTGATGCCGGAGCTCCAGCCGTCCGACTCTGCGCGGGTGAAGGCGTAGACCAGGGAGACCAGGCCGGTGGTGACCAGCAGCACGCCAGGGATGTCCAGGCGGTTGCGGTTGCGGCCCTGGGCGGGCTCGCGGATCACCATGACGGCGCCGACGGCGGCGACCACGGCGAACGGGATGTTGACGAAGAAGGTCCAGCGCCAGTTCATGTACTCGGTCAGCAGGCCGCCGAGGATCAGGCCGATCGCGCCGCCACCGCCGGCGATGGCGCCGTAGATGCCGAACGCCTTGGCGCGCTCCTTGGCCTCGGTGAACATCACGGCCAGCAGCGAGAGCGCGGCCGGCGCGAGCAGGGCTCCGAACACGCCCTGCAGGGCGCGGGCGCCGAGCAGCATGGCGGTGTTGGCGGCGGCGCCGCCCAGCGCGGAGGCGAGGGCGAAGCCGGTCAGGCCGACCACGAAGGTCCGCTTGCGGCCCCACAGGTCGGCGATCCGGCCGCCGAACAGCAGCAGGCCGCCGAAGGCCAGCGCGTAGGCGGTGATCACCCACTGGCGGTTGCCGTCGGTGATGCCGAGGTCCTTCTGGGCCGACGGCAGGGCGATGTTCACGATGGTGGCGTCGAGGACGACCATCAGCTGGGCGAGGCCGATGAATATCAGGGCCTTCCAGCGCCGCGGATCGGGCTGGGTGGCCGGCAGGGCGTCGGTTTTTGGCATGGGAGTACTCACTTCGGGGTGCGGTGCGTACGGATCAGGGGAAAGTCGGGGGTGCGGGTGGGCACGGTCGGCCCCGGCCGCCGGTGCGGCAGTGGACCGGCGGGCCGTCGGTCAGCGCTCGGCGCTGCGGGTCAGTGCTCGGGGTGGAAGTCCTCGAAGGTCGCGGCCCGGCCGGGCAGGGTCGAGCGGGCGGGCGCCCGCAGGCCGTCCAGGAACAGCTGCAGGTGCCGGTGGACGAAGCCGTCCAGGAACTGGCAGGAGGTGCCCGGCAGGGGGCGGGTGAGCTGGCTCATCGCGATGAACAGGTCACCGGGGTCGACGTCCGGCCGCAGTTCGCCGGCCTCCTTGGCGCGTGCCATGAGGTCGCCGACGGCGGTCACCAGTCGCTCGCGCGCGTCCACCAGGTCCGGATCGAAGGGGTCGACCCGGTTGGTGAGGATCGGGCACAGGGCGCCCATCTTCTCCTCGACCGTGGCGTGCGCGAACCGCTGGAGGGCGTCGAACGGGCCGGAAGCCTCCGCCGTCGCCGATTCGGCGATGGCCAGGATACGGCCCTTGATGAGCAGCGCCACCTCGCGGATCAGCGCCGAGCGGTCCGGAAAGTTCCGGTACAGCGTGGCGTTGCCCACACCGGCCCGCTTGGCGATCTCGTCCAGCGGCGCGTCCGCGCCGTGCTCGACGAGGGCGTCCCGCGCCGCCAGCAGGATCCGCTCACGGTTGCGAGTCGCGTCCGCGCGCAGCTTCGGCGTGCGGACGGGCTCCGTGGTGCGGGTCGCCGCGGCGACGGTGCTGCTCACTTTCTCGCTCCTCCCAGCATAGCGGGGAAACTCTCCCCGTTTAGGCCTACGAAGGAGCAAACGGGGATTCGGTCCCCGGAAATTCCCCACTGGATGTGACCTGCGTCACATCCACCCGCAGGGTGGAAGCGCGGCGTCAGACCCGTGCCGGCCGGCGCAGCGGGATCTCGAAGTGGACGGTGGCCACCCCGGGGCCGTGCTCGCCGCTCGGGCGGGCGTCGTGGACCTCCTCGGCGAGGCTGCGCCAGAACGCCTCGGCGCCCGGGACGGCGGCGTTGGTGTGCAGGTAGAGGTGCCGGTAGCCGCCCTCGTCCACGGCGAACTCGCATGCCCGGCGCACCAGTTCCCGGGCCAGTCCGTGCCGGCGGTGCGCGGTCCGGACGTAGACCCGGACCAGCTGGGCGGTGCTGCCGTCGGGGTAGCGCTCGGCCAGCTCGCGGGGGTGCGGCGGGTGGACGGGCCCGCGGGAGTGCAGTGCGGTGGTGGCGACCACCTCGCCGTCCCGGGTGGCGACCAGCAGGGCGTGCCGGGGGTGGTCGAGGTAGTGCGCCTGGAGGTCGACCACGTCGGCGTGCCAGTCGGGGACGTAGCCGTAGCCGAACTCGCGGTAGAAGGTGTCCAGGATCAGCCGGCGGGCGCCGGGCACGTCCTCGGGCAGGGCGTGCCTGATCACATAGGCATCCGGACGGTCCATCGGAGGGCTCCACGGGTCGGGTCGGGGCTGGGTCCCCGTCACCGTACCTGAAAACGAATGTCATCTGACGCCCAGTCGGAAGAGCCGTGCGAGCGTGTTGAAAATGAAAACGAATGCCGTTACGGTCGCCTTCGGCACGTCGGACCGGCTTGCCGCGCGCGTCGTCGAGAGGGAGATCCGTGGCGCATCTGCTGGTGATCGAAAGCTGGGTCGGCTCCATGAGCAGACTGCTGCCCAGGGCCCTGGGGGAGAGCGGCCACCGCTTCACCTTCCTCACCCGCGACCTGCACCACTACCTGCGGGCGGCGCCCACCGACGGCCCGCACCCGCTGCTCGCCGCGGAGAACGTGCTCACCGCCGACACCAACGATCCCGCCGCCCTGCTCCCGTACGTCGAGCGGCTGCACGGGGTGCTCGGCTTCGACGGGGTGATCTCCTCCTGCGACTACTACCTGCCGCTGGTCGCCCGGGTCGCCCGCCGGCTCGGGCTGCCCGGGCCGGCGCCCGAGGCCGTCGCCGCGGCCTGCCGCAAGGACCTCACCCGCCGCGCGCTCGCCGCGGCCGGCGTCCCCGGGCCCGCGTACGCGCTCTGCGCCGACCGGGAGCAGGCCCTGGCCGCCGCCCGGGAGCTCGGCTTCCCGCTGGTGGTCAAGCCGGTGGACCTCTGCGCCGGGATGCTCGTCCGCGCGGTCGCGGACGAACGCGAACTGGCCTCCGCGCTCCGGGCCCTGGAGGCCTTCCCGGTCAACGCCCGCGGCCAGCGCCGGGCCCCCGTCGTCCTGCTGGAGGAGCTGCTGACCGGCCCGGAGGTCAGTGTCGAGACCGTCTGCGCCGACGGCGACACCGTGGTGGTCGGAGTCACCGACAAGAGCGTCGGCGGCGCGCCCGCCTTCGTCGAGACCGGCCACATGTTCCCCGCCGTGCTGAGCGCCGAAGACACGGCCGCCGCGGCCGGGACGGCCGTCGCCGCGCTGGCCGCCCTCGGCCTGGACCGGGTCGTCGCGCACACCGAGATCAAACTGACCCCGACCGGGCCCCGGGTGGTGGAGGTCAACCCCCGCCCGGCCGGCAACCGGATCACCGAGCTGGTCCGCCGGGTCACCGGCGTCGACCTCGCCGCCGCCTGCGTGGACCTCGCGCTCGGCCGCCGTCCCGACCTGACCGTCCACCGCACCGGGGTCAGCAGCGCCGCGATCGCCTTCCTCGTCCCGGGGGAGGGGCAGGCCGGCCTGCTGGAGGGCTTCGAGGGCGAACCGGCCGTCCGGCGTGACGGCGCCGTGGTCGAGCTGGCCCTCGCCGCCCCCGGGCGCGACGTCCGGCCCGCCACCAGCAACAACGAGTACCTCGGCCATGTGATGACCACCGACACCGCCGGCGCCGGCGCCCGCCGGGAGGCCGAGCGGCTGGTCGCCGGGCTGACCCCCCGCTACACCGCCGACGGCCCGGACGCGGGGCCCGCCGGGTCGAAGGGCCCGCCCGCACCCCTCCGGTCCGACCGCGCCGCCGGGGCGGCGGTGTCCGGATGACCACCACCCTCCCCGGTACGGCCCTGGACCGGATCGCCGGGCGGGCCCGCGCCGGAGCGTACGGGCCCGACCCGGCCGGGCAGCGGATCGCCCTCGCCTTCACCACCACGCAGGCCGTGCGGCACGCCGGACGCGCCCGCGGCTACCGCAACGAGGTGCTCAGCCTGCGCCTCGGCGCGGCCGTCGGCTCCTGCGCGGTCGAACCCGGCGAGCTGCCCGCCGAGGCGCTCACCGACTGCGTCGGCGCGTCCGTCGCCGAACTGCTCGACCACCCGCTCGTACCGGTCCGGGTCGCCGCGCTCGACGCCTACCTGATGCGTTGCCGCCCGCACGGCCCGGCCCACGGCGCCCGGCCGGTGACCGTCCCGGCCGGTGACTCGCTGGCGAAGTCCCGGGCCCGGGCGCGCGCCGTCGTCGGCCTGCTCCCGGCCGCGACGACCGGCCGGGTGCTGGTCGTCGGCGTGGTCAACTCCCTGCTGGAGCAGCTTCGTTCGCGCGGCCTCGGGTACCTGGCCTGCGACCTCGTCGGCGGCACCACCGAGTGGGGCGAGACCGTCCACCCCGACGCGTCCGCCCGGCTGGACGAGTGCGACGCGATCCTCGCCTCCGGCATGACCCTCGGCAACGGCACGCTCGACCCGCTGCTCGCGCACGCCCGCGCCACCGGCAAGCCGCTGGTGCTCTTCGCCCAGACCGGCAGCGCCGTGCTGCCCCGGCTGCTCGGCGACGGCGTGAGTGCCGTCAGCGCCGAGCCCTACCCCTTCTTCTGGCTCGACGGCGGCCCCAGCCCGCTCCACCTGTACGGCGGGCACCCGCCGGCCGGCCGGGCGGACGGCGGTGGCCGGTGACCACGCTGCTCGCCCCCGCGGCCCTCGGCAACCCCGACCTGCTGCCGCTGCTCGGCCGCACCCCGCTCGCCCGGATCGGCACCCCGCTGCCGCACCCGCACCCCGGCTTCTGGGCCAAGCTGGAGGGCCTCGGCGCCGGCGGGATGAAGGCCCGGTCCGCCGTCGCCATACTCCGCGGCGCCCATGAACGCGGTGAACTCCGGCCCGGCGCCACGGTGGTGGAGTCCACCTCGGGCACCCTCGGCATCGGCCTCGCCTTCGCCGGCCAGGCCCTCGGCCACCCCGTCGTCCTGGTCGGCGACGCCGAACTCGAACCGTCCATGCGCCAGTTGCTCCACTCCTACGGCGCCCGGCTGGAGCTCGTCGACCGGCCGGCCCGGCACGGCGGCTGGCAGGCCGCCCGGCTGGCCCGGGTGCGCACCCTGCTCGACCAACTCCCCGGCGCCTACTGGCCCGACCAGTACAACAACCCCGACAACGCGGCCGGCTACCGGGCGATGGCCCGGGAGATCACCGCCGAGCTCGACCACCTGGACGTGCTGGTGTGCAGCGTCGGCACCGGCGGCCACAGCGCCGGGCTGGCCGAACCGCTCCGCCGCCGCTGGCCGGCCCTGCGGATCATCGGCGTCGACTCGGTCGGCTCGACCATCTTCGGCCAGCCCGCCCGGCCCCGGCTGATGCGCGGACTCGGCAGCTCGATCCACCCGCGCAACGTCGCCCACCAGGCCTTCGACGAGATCCACTGGGTCGGGCCGGCCGAGGCCGTGGACGCCTGCCGCCGGCTGGCCCGCGGGGCCTTCGTCAGCGGGGGCTGGAGCACCGGCGCCGTCGCCCTGGTCGCCGCCTGGGCCGCCCGGGTGCAGCCGGGCGCCGCCGTCGCCACCGTCTTCCCCGACGGTCCGCACCGCTACCTGGGCACCGTCTACGACGACGCGTTCTGCCGGCGGCACGGGCTGGAGGCGGAGCACGCCGCGCCGCGCCCGATCGAGATCCCGCACCCCGCCGCCGTCGAGGTCACCGGCTGGGCGCGCTGGCGCACCGGGTACGGCGGCCCGGCCGGCCCGGCTGTCCGGAGCGACCCCGGGGACCGCCCCGACCCCGCGGACCGCCCCGGGGAGGGCCGATGAGGCTCGACGTGCGCACCGTACGGCTCCGGCTCGCCGAACCGCTGCGGATCTCCCGCTCGGTGACCGCCGAGCGCGACGCCGTCCTGGTCGCCCTGCGGCACGACGGCCTCACGGGCCGCGGCGAGGCCGTCGCCAGCGGCTACCTGCGCCAGCCCACCGAGCTCATCCGGCGTGAACTCGTCGAGCTGCGCCCGGCGTTGGAGCGCCTGCCGGACCCGGACCAGGCGCTCGCCGAACTCCGCCGCGGCGCCGCCCCGTTCGAGGAGCTGTCGGCCGGAGTGCTGGCCGCCGTCGAGGCCGCCCTGCTCGACCTGGCCGGCCGGCGGGCCGGTGAGCCCGTCCACCGGCTGCTCGGCCGGCCGGAGCCGGTGGCCGTCGCCACCGCCCGCACCATCGGCATCGAGCCGCCCGACCGGGCCGCGGACCTGGCCGCCCGGCTGGCCGCCGCGGGGTTCACCGTGCTCAAGGTCAAGGCCGGCTCCGCCGACCCCGCGGACGACCTCGCCCGGGTCCGCGCCGTCCGCGAGGCCGCCCCCGGGGCCGGGCTGCTGCTCGACCCCAACGGCGCCTGGACGGAGGAAGAGGCCCACCGGCTCCTGCCGGCCTTCGCCGCCGCCGGCGTCGAGGCCGTCGAGCAGCCGATCGCCCCCGGCCGTCCGGACGCGCTGGCCGCCGTCGCCGAACGCTCACCGGTCCCGGTGATCGCCGACGAGGACGCCGTCGGCTACGAGGACGCCTGCCGGCTCGCGGGGCGCGTCCACGGGGTCAACCTCAAGCTCGCCAAATGCGGCGGCGTGCACCAGGTGCTGCGCATCCGGGCGGCCCTGCGGGGCAGCGGCACCGAGCTGATGCTCGGCTGCCTCGTCGCCAGCTCGCTCGGCATCGCCCCGGCCGTCCACCTCGCCGACCGGGCCCGCTGGGTCGACCTGGACGGGCACCTGCTGCTCGCCCACGACCCCTGGCAGGGCATCGGCGGCAGCGACGGCATCGTCCGCACCCCGGCCCGGGCCGGACTCGGCGTCCGCCCGGCCCCGGCCGCCGGGCGATGACGCGCCACCGGCCGCCGCCCGCCCCCGCCCGCCCGCCCCCGCCCGCCCACTCCCCAGCGAGGCCCGATGACCGGCCACAACCTGCTCACCGACACCCCGGAGCTCTACGAACTCCGCTTCCCCGACCCGGGGTTCGTCGCCGCCCGGTGGGCCGAGTCGGTGCTCCGCGAGCACCGCGCCGGGCCCGAGGTGCTCGACCTCGGCTGCGGTACCGGCCGGGACGCCGGCTGGCTGCACCGCGCCGCCGGGCGGACGGTGACCGGCGTCGACAGCTCGGAGGCGATGATCCGGCACGCCCGCACCCACCACCCCGGGCCCGCCTACCACGTCGGCGACATGCGGACCTTCCGCCTGCCCGGCCGCTTCGACGCCGTCCTCTGCCTGGACAGCGCCCTCCTCTACTGCCACACCAACGAGGACCTCGACGCGCTGTTCGGCCGGCTCCGCCGCCACCTGCGCCCGGGCGGCCTGCTGGTCGCCGAGCTGCGCAACGGCGCCTTCTTCCTCGGCCGCACCGACCTCCTCGACACCCCGCGCACCGACCGCGTCACGCACGACGGCGTCACCCGCACCTCGCACACCGTGCTCCGGATCGACCACGCCGCCCAGCTCCTGCGCCGCACCCGGACCTGGACGAGCGACGACGGCGCCCCGGCCGTCGTGCAGCACTCGGCCTGGCGGCTGCTCTTCCCGCAGGAGCTGCGCGGTCTGCTCGCCGCCCACGGCTTCACCGTCCTCGACCTCTACGACCGGCCCGGTCCGCGCACCGAACCGCCCTGGACCGAGGGTGCCCGGCCCGCCGACACCGCGGCGGACGACCGCCTCCACCTGGTCGCCCGGCTCCAGGGCCCGGTCGGCGACCGGCGCGGGAGGCGGCGGTGACCGCACCCGCCCCCGGCCGACCCGGCCCACAGGACCCGAGCGGCGCCGCTACGCCGGGTAGCCGCCCGCGCCCGGGCGGTAGCCGCACGCCCGGCGGGCGGCGCGAGCGCCGCCGCCCCCTGCGCGCCGCGGCGTGCCCGGGTCGGCATGTCGGCCTAGGCTGAACCCGCCCGGGCGGCCGGTAGGCCGTGGGAGTCGGGAGGGGCCCGGCGGCCGGGCGCCGAGGAGGTGCGCGATGGGCAGCGGTGAGACCGCCAAGGTGCGCTGCGTGGCGGCCGTTCCGTGCTGGGTGAGCCTGATGGCGCGTGATCTCGACGCGGCGAAGGCGTTCTACGGGCCGCTGCTGGGCTGGGAGTTCGAGCCCGGACCGGACCGCTTCGGCCCGTACGTGCACGCGGTGGCCGGCGGCGAGGCGGTGGCCGGTCTGGGGGTCGCCGGCGGTGCCTGGCAGATGCCCGTGGCGTGGACCAGCTACTTCGGGACGGAGAGCGCCGACGCCGCCGCCGACGCCGTCCGAGAGCGCGGCGCGACCCTGGCGGTGGGCCCGCTGGCCTTCGACGCCGGGCGGGTCGCGTTCGCCGCGGACCCGGCGGGCGCGGTGTTCGGGATCTGGGAGGGCCCGCTGGGCCGGGCCCGGCGCCTGGACCTGCCGGGCGCGCCGGTCTGGATCGAGCTGCGCACGCCGGACCCGTTCGCGGCCGCGCTCTTCTACGGCGAGGTGTTCCGCTGGGACGGCCGCGATCCGGAGCACTTCGAGGTGCGCTGGGAGCACGACCGGGTGGTGCTGCGGGCCGAGGGCCACAGCGTGGCGGCCCTCGCCAGGGAGCAGGCGGGCGGCCCGACCGGGCTGTCACCGCACTGGGAGGTGTCGTTCTCGGTGCCGGACACCGACGCGGCGCTCGCCCAGGCGGAGGAACTCGGCGGCTCGGCCCTCGGGGCGGCCTTCGACTCGCCGTACGGGCGGGTGGCCCGCCTCCAGGACCCGGAGGGCGGCCGCTTCGCGGTGATCAGTCCGAAGGCCTGAGGCCCGGGCCGCCGTAGGGCCGCCGGGCGCCCCCGCGCCCTCGTGGCCGGTCCCGCGCCGCCGTAGGGCCGCCGGGCGCCCCCGCGCCCGCAGCGAGCCCTGACCGGCCGGCGCCGCTACGGCCCCGGCTCGGCGGCCTCCCGCCGCCCGGCCCGCAGCCGCTCGCCGAGTTCGGCCCGGGCGGCGGCCGGCAGCGCCTTCCGGGCGAGCGGGAAGACCTGCTCCTCCTCCACCGCCAGATGCCGGCGGACGGCGTCGGCGAGGCCCTGGTACAGCGTGGCGAAGGCCGGCTCGCCCGGTCCGACCCCTTGCAGGTCGGAGAGGTACTGGCCGATCGCGAGGTGCTCGTGGATGCTCGTGAACACCACCGCCCCGCCGTCCGGCACATCGTGCTGGACGACCGGGAACAGATACTCCTCCTCGGCGGCGCAGTGGGCGAACAGCAGGTCGGTCAGCTGCCCGACCAGCTCGCCGCGCTCGGGCGCGCCGTCCGGCGCGGCCTCGATCCGGGCGAGCAGCTCCGTCACCGCCCGGTGGTCGGCGGTGAACTCGCCGAGGATGTCAGGCCTGCGGCTCATGGCGCGCCCGCCTCTCGTCCGGTGATCCCCCCGAACACCTCCAGTATCCGGCGTCCGGCACCGGTCGGGCCGGTCGGACCACCCCGGGTGACCGGCCGGGCACGCCGGGTGTCACGGGTCAGGGCCGGTCGCGGCGGCCGGCGAGCGCGAGCAGCCGGGTCTGCGGGCTCGCGCCGTCCGGCACCGGCAGCGGCGGGTCGAACACTCCGCTGCCGGAGAGGTCCCCGTAGCCGGCCAGCTCGCCGAGCGCGAACTCCACCAGGCCGTCCGGCAGCCGGGTGCCGTGGCCGGTCGCCTCGGCGAGGTCCCAGGTGTGCACGACGGTGTCGGCGGTGAGCTGGTCCAGGTAGTACTGGCCGGAGGCGTCGCCGAACGAGAGGTGGACGGTCAGCTCGGTGGCGCCGGGCACCTCGAACGCGGTGCGGGCGGCCTCGGCGGCGGCCGTCCAGGCGGCGGCCGGGTCGGCGCCGAGAACGTCGCCGTCGAACCGGCCGCCGACCTCGGAGACGGTCGAGCCCATCAGCAGCTCGGGCACCCAGAGCTGCTCGCCGGTGAGGTGGTTGACGAGGTCCCGCACCGACCAGTCGGTGCACGGAGTGGGCGCGTCCCACCGGTCGGGCCCGACCAGCCGGACGCGCTCGCCGAAGGCCGCCAGCGCCTCGGCGTACGGGGTGCCGGGCCGGGCCGGTCGCTGGAATTCCGTGTGAGCCATGCCTCCACCCTGCCCCGGTGCCCGGCCGGGCGCGACCGGTTGCCACGTACCGGTCGGCCGGTCCGCGTGCCCGTTCGCTCACTCCCCGCACTCGCGCCGGTTGTTCAAATTCGAACTCCCAGGTACGGTCGAACGGCGGCGGTTCGAATTTGAACGACCGGTTCGTCCGTAACCGTCCGTGACCCCCCTTGCTTCGACCGACCCCGATCGATGGAGACGCGCATGCCGAGCACCAGCCCGAGCACGACCGCCCCCACCACCGCCACCGTCCTCCCGGGCCGGGCAGCCCCCGGGCCCGCGCTGACCTCGCCGCACGCCTATGACGCGGGCCTGCTCCTGCTGCGCCTCGCGCTCGGCCTGACCATGGCCGCGCACGGCAGTCAGAAGCTGTTCGGCTGGTTCGGCGGTGGCGGCCTCGACGGCACCGGTCAGTTCTTCACCATGAGCGGCTACCCGGCCGGCGACGCCATGGCCGTGGTCGCCGGTCTCACCGAGACCTTCGGCGGCCTCGCGCTCGCCGCCGGCCTGCTGACCCCGCTGGCCGCGGCCGCCATCCTGGGCACCATGGTCAACGCGCTCGCCGTCACCTGGGGCGGCGGCTTCTTCGCGCCCAAGGGCAGCGAGTACGAGCTGCTGCTCACCGCCGGCGCCGCCGCGCTCGCCCTGACCGGGCCCGGCCGGTACGCCGTGGACCGCTTCCTGCCCGTCCTGCGCGCGCACCGGCTCGCGTACGGCGCGGCCGCGGTGGTGGTCGGCCTGGTCACCGCCGGCGTCATCCTGCTGCTGCGCAAGTGATCCGCCCGGGTCCGGGGTCCGGGTGGTGGTCCGCCCGGTCCGCCCGGTCCGCCCGACCTGCCCGGACCCGGGGGGCCGTCCGGCCCGCACGGTGACGTGCGCGGCCGCCGGCCGCTCAGCTCCCGGTAGGAGAACGGCCGTTGGGCCGAGGAAGTCGATTCCTCGGCCCAACGGCCGTTCGTCGTCACCGGTCCGGGGAGCCTGCCCCGGGGCCCGGCCCGAAGTCCGGTGTCCAGGGGCTTCACACGTCATGTGATGTATGCCATTGTACATGTCACACTCCCCACCGTGTGCACGACGGAGCCGCCCCACGGCGCCGTCGCAACGGTCCTCACTCCCGTCAAGGCCGCGTCTCCCCAGCGCGGTTGAAGAAGGCCCGGAGGCCCCCACGTGAGAACCGCACGACCTTTTTCACCACTGCCTCAGTTGGCCAGGTTGGTGACGATCGCCCTGGCGATGCTCCTGGCGCTCGGTCTGTTCGCCCCGCGCGGCCAGGCCGCCCCCGCCCCGGTCCCGCCCCAGCCCGGCGGCGCCCCGTCCGCCACGGCGGCCGGCCCGGCCCCGCAGCCCGGCATCGGCGCCGCCGCGCAGGGCGACGGCCAGAACCGGTCCGTCCCCGCCAGTGACCGCGCCCCGCTCTCGGCCACCGCGCCCGCGGACGCCGCCTCGACGGGGGCGGCCGCCACGTCGGCCAAGTCCGCCGGGCAGCAGTCCGCCGCCGCGACCGCCGCGGCCTGCAACGTCGGCGACTTCACCAGCCGCACCGGCAGCGCCCTGGTCCAGCAGATCAAGTCCGCCGAACTCGGCTGCGTCAACCAGCTGTTCACGCTCACCGGCACCGACGCCAACAAGGCCTTCCGCGAGGCGCAGATGGTCACCGTGGCCAACGCCCTGCGTGACACCGCCGCCGCCTACCCGGGCAACAACACCACCTCCGCCGGACAGTTGGTGCTCTTCCTGCGCGCGGGCTACTTCGTGCAGTGGTACCACCCCGCCGACGTCGGCACCTACGGCACCGCCCTGCAGACCGCGATCCGTGGCGCGCTGGACACCTTCTTCGCCAACTCCCACTCGCGTGACGTGAGTTCCGACAACTCGGGCACGCTGGGCGAGGCCGTCGTGCTGATCGACAGCGCGCAGGAGAACGTCCGCTACCTGTACGTCGTCAAGCGCATGCTGGCCGACTACAACGCCGCCACCCACAACCCGGCCGGGATGGGGAACGCCCTCAACGGCGTCTTCACCGTGCTGTGGCGCGGCCACCAGATCCCCGCGTTCGTCTCGGCCGTCCAGGCCGACCCGAGCGTGCTGGACTCGCTGTACGGCTTCGCCGGCGCCAACAACGCCCTGCTCGGCGGTGACTACGGCTTCCTGGTCTACAACGCCACCCGCGAGATGGGCCGCTTCCTCCAGTACGCCCCGCTGCAGGCCAAGGACCGCCCGCTGGTCAAGGGCCTGGTCGACCAGGCCTCGGTCGGCGGCCGCACCGCCTACCAGTGGGCCGCCGCCGCCGAGATGACGGCCGCCTACGACGCCGCCAACTGCTCGTACTACGGCACCTGCGACGCCGCCAACCGCCTCAAGGCGGCCAATCTGACGGTCAGCTACACCTGCAGCCCGAGCATCAAGATCCTCGCCCAGGCCCTGGACTCCACCCAGCTGTCCACCGCCTGCACCAGCCTGACCGGCCAGGACGCCTACTTCCACTCCGTGGTCCGCGACGGCGGCCCGGTGGCCAACGACCGGAACACCACCATCGAGGTCGTGGTCTTCCACGGCCGCTTCGACTACGGCGTGTTCGCCGCGATCATCTACGGCATCAACACCAACAACGGCGGCATGTACCTGGAGGGCGACCCGGCCGCGGTCGGCAACCAGCCGCGCTTCCTCGCCTACGAGGCCGAGTGGGTGCGTCCGGACTTCCAGATCTGGAACCTCAACCACGAGTACACCCACTACCTGGACGGCCGGTTCGACATGGCCGGCGACTTCAACGCCGGGATGACCACGCCGACCGTCTGGTGGGTCGAGGGCTTCGCCGAGTACGTCTCCTACTCGTACCGCAAGGTGTCGTACGACGCGGCGATGTCCGCCGCCGGCCTGCACACCTACAGCCTGAGCACGCTCTTCGACACCACGTACGACAACGCCGACCAGACCCGCGTCTACAACTGGGGCTACCTGGCCGTCCGTTACATGCTGGAGAAGCACCGCGCGGACATGGACGCGGTGCTCGCCAAGTACCGCGCCGGGGACTGGAACGGCGCCCGCGGCTACCTGACCTCCACCATCGGCACCCGCTACAACGCCGACTTCGACGCCTGGCTGACCGCCTGCGCGGCCGGCTCCTGCGGCACCGGCACCGACCCGGGCGGCAACCAGGCGCCCACGGCGGCCTTCACGACCGCGACCGGCGAGCTGAGCGTCACCTTCGTCGACCGCTCCACCGACAAGGACGGCACGATCGCCTCCCGCGCCTGGAACTTCGGTGACGGCACCAGCTCCACCGCCGCCAACCCGACCAAGACCTACGGCGCGGACGGCACCTACACCGTCACCCTGACCGTGACCGACGACAAGGGCGCCACCGCGAGCACCAGCCGGGCGGTCACCGTCTCGCGGATGCCCGAGTGCTCCGCCGCCGACACCCGCCTGCTCGACCGGAACTGCCGGCGCAGCAACCTGGCGGCGACCACCGGCAACTACGCCCACTTCTACCTCTACATCCCGGCCGGGACGAAGCAGCTGAAGCTGACCAGCACCGGCGGCACCGGCAACGCCGACCTCTACTTCAACACCGCCTCGTGGGCGTACACCAACGCCTACACGGCCCGGTCGGTCAACGCCTCCAACAACACCGAGACCCTTACCATCGACAACCCGCCCGCGGGTTACGTCTACGCCAGCCTCTACGCCCAGCAGGGCTTCGGCGGCGCGAACATCAAGGCCGAGTTCTGATCGGCCCCGGATGACCGGAGGCCCCGGGGGAGCGCGTGCGGCGCTCCGCCGGGGCCTCCCGCGTGGGCCCGGCGGCGGCTCGCGCCGGGGCTACCCGGCGACCCGGACCAGGGCCATCGTGATGTTGTCCGGCCCGCCGGCCTCGATCGCCGCCCTCCAGAGGTCGTAGACCGCGCGCCCGTCGGCCCGTTCCGATCCTTCGGCGGAGCCCGTCAGCAGCGCCGACAGCTCCTCCTCCGGCACCGGATCGGTCAGGCCGTCGCTGCACACCAGGTACCGGTCACCGACCGCCAGCGGCATGCCGCGCCCATGCGGTTCGACGAAGGTCAGGCCGAACGAGCCGCCGAGCGACTGGGTGATCAGCGAGGTGGTCCGCCGCCCGGGGGCCGGCGGCGGACTGTCGTCCACGCTGATCCGGCGCAGACCGTCCCGCTCCACCCGGTAGACCCGGCTGTCGCCGACGTTGAAGGCGACGATCCGCGCGGGGAGCAGCACCACACCCGCCACCGTCGTGCCCATCGCGGCGAGTTCCGGATCCTCGGCCGCCGCGGCGTACACCGCCTGGTTGCAGGACTGCAGGGCCTCCCGGACGGTCTCCTCGCCCTCCAGGCCCGGCCCGGCGGCGGCCAGCCGCCGGGCCACCAGCGCGCTCGCCACCTCGCCCCCCGGGTGCCCGCCGAGCCCGTCCGCCACCGCGACCACGCAGGGCGGTCCGGTCGGGAAGAGCAGGGTCTGCGGGTTGCCGGTCACGGTCGCGCAGAGCGTCCACGGCCCGACCGTCAGGCTGTCCTCGTTGTGTTCGCGCACCAGGCCCTCGTGGCTCAGCGCACTCACCGCGATGTAGGCCGCCATCGGCTCGCCGCCCTTCCGGGACTCCGGGTCGGCCGTCCTTGCTCCTCCCATTGTCCCGCCGGCCCGGGAAGCCGCCCGGTCCGCCCCGGGGTCCTCAAGGCCAGCCCGGCCCGTGTACCGGTACGGCCCCGCACCCGTGCGGTCCTGGGCGGCCCGCGGGGCGCGCAGGGGAATACCGGCGGAGCGGCCGGTGCTAAGGTGGTTGAAACTTTGACGATCGGATCCCGCGCCCCGGGATTCACCAGGAGTGTGGTGAGCAGCATGCAGTTCGGAATCTTCACCGTCGGCGACGTCACCCCCGACCCGACCACCGGCCGCACCCCGACCGAGCACGAGCGGATCAAGGCGATGGTGGCCATCGCCCGCAAGGCCGAGGAGGTCGGCCTGGACGTCTTCGCGACCGGCGAGCACCACAACCCGCCGTTCGTGCCGTCCTCGCCGACGACCATGCTCGGCTACATAGCCGCGCGGACCGAACGCATCATCCTCTCCACCTCGACCACGCTGATCACCACGAACGACCCGGTGAAGATCGCCGAGGACTTCGCGATGCTCCAGCACCTCGCGGACGGCCGGGTCGACCTCATGATGGGCCGCGGCAACACCGGCCCGGTGTACCCGTGGTTCGGCAAGGACATCCGCCAGGGCATCCCGCTGGCGGTCGAGAACTACGCGCTGCTGCACCAGTTGTGGCGCGAGGACGTGGTGGACTGGTCGGGCCGCTTCCGCACCCCGCTGCAGTCCTTCACCTCCACCCCGCGCCCGCTGGACGGCGTCGCGCCGTTCGTCTGGCACGGCTCGATCCGCAGCCCGGAGATCGCCGAGCAGGCCGCCTACTACGGTGACGGCTTCTTCGCGAACAACATCTTCTGGCCCAAGGAGCACTTCCAGAAGCTGGTCGACCTCTACCGCGAGCGCTACGCCCACTACGGGCACGGCACGGCGGAGCAGGCCTACGTCGGGCTCGGCGGCCAGCTGTTCATGCGGAAGAACTCGCAGGACGCGGTGCGCGAGTTCCGCCCGTACTTCGACAACGCGCCGGTGTACGGCCACGGCCCCTCGCTGGAGGAGTTCACCGAGCAGACCCCGCTCACCGTGGGCAGCCCGCAGGAGGTCATCGAGAAGACGCTGACCTTCCGCGAGTCGTTCGGCGACTACCAGCGCCAGCTGTTCCTGATGGACCACGCCGGCCTGCCGCTGAAGACCGTGCTGGAGCAGCTGGACCTGCTGGGAGAGGAGGTCGTGCCGGTGCTGCGCGAGGAGTTCGCCAAGGGCCGCCCGGCGGGCGTCCCGGACGGGCCGACGCACGCGGCCCGGGTCGCGGCCGCACTCGCCGCGCAGGAGGAGACGACGGAGGTGGCCGAGTGAGCACGTACCGACTGGCGGTGGTGACCGCCGGGCTGAGCAAGCCGTCCTCGACGCGCCTGCTGGCCGACCGGCTGACCGAGGCGACGGTCCGTCAGCTCGGCTCGGCAGGCGGCGCGGTGGACGTCACGGTGATCGAACTGCGGGACCTCGCGACCGACATCGCGCACAACTTCGTGACCGGGTTCCCGGGCGCGGCCCTGCGCGAGGCGGTCGAGGCGGTGACGCGCGCCGACGGCCTGATCGCCGTGACGCCGATCTTCACCGCCTCCTACAGCGGCCTGTTCAAGTCCTTCTTCGACGTGATCGACCACGACGTCCTCGCTGGGAAGCCGGTGCTGATCGCCGCCACCGGCGGCACTCCCCGGCACTCGCTCGCCCTGGAGCACGCCGTCCGGCCGCTCTTCGCCTACCTGCGCTCGGTGGTCGTCCCCACCGCGGTGTACGCGGCGACGGACGACTGGGGCGCGACGGGGGACCGGCACACCGACGGCCTGCCGGGCCGGATCGACCGGGCGGCCGGCGAGCTGGCCACCCTGCTGGCCGGCCGCCCGCCGACGGCGGCGCCGTCACCGGCCGACACACCGGCCGTGGTGCCGTTCGCCGAGCAACTGGCCGCCCTCCGGGCCTGACGGCACGAACGGGCGACGGCCGGAGCGGGACGAGAGCCGGGGCGGGGCGGGACGAGGGGCGGGCCGAGTGGCCCGCCCCTTACGGGGGCGTCCGCCGGGCCGTGGCGCTGGGCCGGACGGGTGCGTGTGATCGCGCCCGAATGTCCACTATGCGGTGTAATCGTACACATGATCAGATCACTGCCGGTCCGTCATGCTCCGAGCGCGGAGCCGCTCCGCCCCACCGGCCGTCCGGTCGCGGACCGCCGGACCGGGCGGGGAAGCACGCGGGAACCCTGAGGTGGAGACCGCCGTGCCGCCCGAGAGCCCGAACGCGCCCGCCGGGGAGCCGCAGGCCGTCCTCACCCCGCTGACCAACGTCGCGATCTTCCTGGTGCTCACCATCGACCCCGGCGGCGAGCAGGCCGTCCGCGACCTGCTGCCCGACCTCGCCGGCCTGCGGCGCTCGGTCGGCTTCCGGGCCCCCGACGCCGGGCTGACCTGCGTCACCGGCATCGGTTCCGACGCCTGGGACCGCCTCTTCGCCGGCCCCAGACCCGCCGGGCTCCACCCGTTCCGGGAGGTGGCGGGCGCCCGTCACCGGGCCCCCGCCACCCCCGGCGACCTGCTGCTCCACCTGCGGGCCACCCGGTTGGACCTCTGCTTCGAACTGGCCGGCCAGCTCACCCGCCGGCTGGCCGGTGCCGCCACCGTCGTGGACTCCGTCCACGGCTTCCGCTACTTCGACGACCGCGACCTGCTGGGCTTCGTCGACGGTACCGAGAACCCCGAGGGGCGGGCGGCCGCGGCGGCCGTGGTGGTCGGCGCGGAGGACCCGGGGTTCGCCGGCGGCAGCTACGTCGTCGTCCAGAAGTACCTGCACGACCTCACCGCCTGGAACACCCTCCCGGTGGAGCAGCAGGAACGGGCCGTCGGCCGCACCAAGCTCACCGACATCGAGCTGGACGACGCGACCAAGCCCGCCGACTCGCACGTCGCCCTCACCACGGTCACCGGCCCCGACGGAGAGGAGCGGCAGATCATGCGCTTCAACATGGCGTTCGGATCCTTCGACGGCGGCGGCGAGTTCGGGACGTACTTCATCGGTTACGCGCGCACGCCCGAGGTGACGGAGGAGATGCTGCGCAACATGTTCGTCGGCCGCCCGCCGGGCAGTCACGACCGGCTGCTCGACTTCTCCACGGCGGTGACCGGCTCGCTCTTCTACGTCCCGACCGCCGAGTTCCTCGACGGGCCGCCGGCCGCGCCCGCTCCCGCCGGCGCCCCGGCCGAGGTCACCGCCGCCAGTGCCGCCAGCGCCAGTGCCGCCACCGCCAGTACCGACACCGCCCCCTCCGCCGCCGACGGCTCGCTCGGCATCGGCAGCCTGAAAGGGACCCCTTCGTCATGAGCAATCTGCACCGCGACCTGGCCCCCGTCTCCGCCGCGGCCTGGGAGGAGATCGAGGAGGAGGCCCGGCAGACCTTCAAGCTCCACATCGCCGGCCGCCGGGTGGTGGACCTGAGCGGCCCCGAGGGCACCACCCTCGCCGCCGTCGGCACCGGCCACCTGACCGGCATCACCCCGCCCGCCGACGGGGTGCTCGCCCACGCCCGCGACTCCCAGCCCGTCGTCGAGCTCCGGGTGCCCTTCACCGTCAGCCGCGCCGCCGTCGACGACGTCGAGCGCGGCTCCCGCGACTCCGACTGGCAGCCGGTCAAGGACGCGGCCCGCACCATCGCCCTCGCCGAGGACCGCGCCGTCTTCGAGGGGTACCGGGCCGCCGCCATCGAGGGCATCCGCGCCGGTGCGAGCAACCCGGCGATCCAGCTCCCGGCGGACGTCCGCGAGTACCCGAACGCGGTGGCGAGGGCGCTCTCCGCGCTGCGCCTCGCCGGAGTCGGCGGGCCGTACGCGCTGCTGCTCGGCGCCGACGCCTTCACCGCGGTCAGCGAGACCAGCGACCACGGCTACCCGGTGGCGGCGCACATCGCCCGGCTCCTCGACGGCGAGATCATCTGGGCCCCGGCCATCGAGGGCGCCTTCCTGCTGTCGGCCCGTGGCGGCGACTTCGAACTCGTCCTCGGCCAGGACATCTCGGTCGGCTACCTCTCCCACACCGCCGACTCGGTCGACCTCTACCTCCAGGAGTCGCTGACCTTCCGTCTCTACACGGCCGAGGCCGCCGTCGCCCTGGTCGGCCGGAGCCTGTCCGACCTGCCCTAGCGGAGCCGGGCGGCCGAGCGGACCAGCCGGGCGGCCGCCACCACCGGGAGGGCCAGGGTCACCAGGAGCGCGATCGTCACCGTGCGCGCGCTCAGGCCGCCGAGCACCACCGAGAGCACCGCCGCGACCACCGGGAGGACCAGGACGGGCGAGAGCGCGAGCAGCGTCGCCTCCCGCTTCTCCCGCCGGGACCACTGCGGGGACTTCCACAGCCGGACGAGCCCGACGACCGCGGCGATCAGCCCCAGCGGCGCCCCGATCACCGGGACGAGCGCGGCCGGCAGCGGTACGGCGATCAGGGCGGCGGTGACCGCGGTCCGCCCGCCGCTCTCCGGCACCGGCCGGTCGTCGCCCGGTTCCTCGGCCAGCGCGGCCGCCGCGATCTCGCCGGGCGCCCCCAGCTGGTCCAGTACGCCTCGCACGCCGTCCCCGTCGAGGTGGCCGGCGTCCGCCAGTGCCACCTCGATGTGCTCGCGCAGGTCCGCCAGCAGCTCCCGGCGGTGGAGCTCGGGAAGCGCGGCCGTCAGCGCCTCGACTGAGGAGAGGTAGTCCCGTACGAGGGGGTGGGCGAGGGTGTCCGTCACGGCGTCTCTCCAGGGGTGAGGAAGTGGTCGACGGCGGCGCGGAAGGAGGGCCAGCTCGTGGTGAACTCCTCCAGCGCGCTCCGGCCGGCGTCGGTCAGCGTGTAGTACCTGCGCGGCGGCCCGCTCTCGGAGTCCCGCAGGTGGGTGTCGGCGAGCCCGGTCCGCCGGAGGCGGGACAGCAGGGGGTAGATCGTGCCCTGGCTGGTGGCCATCACCTCGACCCGGGCGAGCTCCGCCAGCAGCTCCACGCCGTAGCGGGGTCCGTCCCGGAGCAGGGCCAGGACGCAGTACTCCAGCACCCCCTTGCGGAGTTGGCTCGCCACGGGCCCGTCCGCCGCAGGGATGCTTGCATTGCCAGCTACCATGCAAAGCAAGGTAGCACGCAGGGCATGATGGCCGCAGCGCGCGAGCGTCCGGCCCGGTCGGGGGCCGCCGGACGGGTGGCCCCGGCGGGGGCCCGCCCGGAGGGTCCGGTGGATTCCGCACGGCGTCCTGGACGATGCTCGCGGGCGCCCGGGGTGCCCCCGGGGGCACCCCGGCGACGGGCGAAGGGTACTGAGTTCCTTTACGCGGGGTACTGAGTGCCGTATTCTCTGAGGCGAGCCTCTGACGCCAGTCGAAGAGAGCCGACACGGCATGCCGGTCCAGGTGGCGCCCGCTCCCGCGTGCGGCGCGGCCGGGCCGGACTTGGCACTCAGTACCCTGGGCATGACCTGAGGCCATGGACCAGTGCACCCGTATCAGGAGAACCGCTCATGAGCTTGAGGATCGTTGTCTGTGTGAAGTACGTGCCGGACGCGACGGGTGACCGTCGTTTCGCGGACGACCACACCACCGACCGGGAGGGTGTG